>JBMZVD010000045.1:0-16998 GCA_049625305.1 Flavicella sp. | reverse complement strand
CCAAAATAGAAAAGGTACAATACTTTATCCAACCGATACGGTTTGGGGGCTAGGTTGTGATGCAACAGATTCGGATGCTGTTGCCTCTATTTACAAGATTAAAAATAGAATCGCTTCCAAGAGTTTGATTATTTTAGTTGCTTCAATAGATATGTTGCAGCAAATTATACCTGAAATACCTAAAGTTGCACTTGAACTAGTAGCGAATGCAACCAAACCAACAACGATTATCTATAAAAACCCAAAAGGATTGGCGCCGAATGTAGTTGCTGAGGACAACACCGTTGCCATACGCATTCCAGACGATGTGTTTTGTAAAAAGCTGATACGTGAATTTGGCAAACCTATAGTTTCAACTTCTGCCAATGTCAGTGGAGAACCAACGCCACAAACATTTTCAGAAATTAGTACTGCAATTTTGGATAGCGTTGATTATATAGTAAATTTGCACCACGATAAAATTAACGACAAGTCTTCAACGATTCTTCGTATCACTGATACAGATGAGATAGAAGTCATCAGAGCCTAAACCACATGCAGAAAAAAGTCTACAAAGAAGCACTACAGCACCCTATATTTTCATACATATCCAAGGCAAGTGAGAATTTAGCTGTTGGAACTTATGTCATTGGTGGTTTTGTTAGGGATTTTTTACTGCAACGAGGAGACGCTAAAGATGTAGATGTGGTTACAGTAGGAAGTGGTATTGAGTTAGCGCAAGAAGTAGCTTCTTTGTTGCCCAATAAGCCCAAGGTGCAAGTGTTTAAAACCTATGGTACTGCCATGTTGCGCTTTGAAGGGATTGAAGTTGAATTTGTCGGAGCCCGTAAAGAGTCGTATACCGAAGATAGTAGAAATCCACAGGTGGAAACAGGCACTTTGCAAGACGATCAAAACCGAAGAGATTTTACGATCAACGCCATGGCTTTGAGTTTGAATACAGCAGACTATGGTTTGCTCTTAGACCCTTTTGACGGACTTACAGACTTGTCTAAAAAAATCTTAAGAACACCGCTTGATCCGGATATTACCTATTCAGACGATCCTTTGAGAATGTTACGTGCCATACGTTTTGCATCTCAACTGAATTTTGAAATTACGCCAGAATCTCTTGAAGCTATATCTAGAAATAAAGAACGAATCGATATCATTACGCGCGAACGAATCGTAGTTGAAATCAATAAAATAATGTTGTCGACCAAACCTTCTATAGGCTTTCTTTTGTTGGAAAGTACTGGTCTTTTAAAACGTATCATGCCTGAGTTAACAGCTCTTAAAGGAGTAGATGATATGGAGGGACAACGACACAAAGATAATTTTTACCATACTTTAGAGGTTGTAGATAATATTTCTGTACATACCGAAGATTTATGGTTGCGTTGGGCGGCCCTATTGCACGATATAGGAAAAGCACCTACCAAAAAATTTGATAAGAAAAATGGATGGACTTTCCATGCCCATGAATTTGTAGGGTCTAAAATGGTTTACAAACTATTCAAACGTCTTAAAATGCCTTTAGGTGCCCCTATGAAGTTTGTACAAAAAATGGTATTGTTGAGTTCAAGACCTATTGTGTTGGCATCTGATGTTACGGATTCTGCAGTGCGTCGTTTGCTCTTTGATACCGGAGATGACTTGGACAGTCTGATGACATTGTGTGAAGCAGATATTACCACAAAAAACCCAGTAAAGTTCAAACGTTACCACAATAATTTTAAGATTGTGCGTGAAAAGGTAAAAGAAGTTGAGGCACGTGACCATGTGCGTAATTTCGAACCTCCAATTTCTGGAGAATTGATTATGGACACTTTTGCGCTAAAACCTTGCAGACAAATCGGTCAAATAAAAGAGACAATCAAGGAAGCAATTTTGGATGGGAAAATACAGAATGACTACCAAGAAGCCTATGCTTTAATGCTGTCAGTTGGAGAAAAGCTAGGTTTGAAAATACAAGCGTAATTTATCTATTAATTTTCTAAAAATAGACGGTCAATTGTAAGCGAACAATTTTTCCAAGAATGTGGAACAGCACTTTCTCGTGTACTTGTTTGTAACTTGTCTGCATCTCTTATGAGTGCGATCACCTCATGTACATCTGCATGAGGATCAAAAAGAAATCCATTTTTACCGTGTTCTACTATATCTGAACAAAAGCCTGTGTTAGAAACTACAGGTACACAATTCGATAACATCGCTTCCAGTAAAGGTACCGGTCCTCCTTCCAAGAATGAAGTTGAAACGTAGGTGTCGATTTTTGCATACCAATCCGGATAAGACTCATAAGGAGCATCTGCGATGTAGGTAAAATTTGATAAGGAGTTGAGCATTTTAAATTTATCGTAATGCTCCCATTTAGTACCGATAAGAAAGAATTCTTTTTCGGGCATGTTTTTTACAATTTTGTAGAGTAAGTCTGGATTTTTTCTTTTGCTAAAAGCAGCACAAAATCCAACAGCACCTCCTTTTCTGTCATGTGGTGAAAACATATCGGGATTGGAAGCAATATGCAAGATCTGTATTTTCTTCTCCCTGATACCGAGGTCTATCAATTGTTTTTTGGTTGTAGTATTCAAACAAATGATCTTGTGTGCGCGTTTCAAACACCAAATAACATGTGTTTTAGAATAAGAGGATGTCCAATTTGCATGGGTATACATCACTATATTTTTTCGATTTAAAATAAAGGGATTGTGACGGATAGCGCGACAAAAATAGTTCGGAAAAATAAAAAAGTACCCATCTGACTTAGGTAGATTTCTCAGTTTTGCATGAAAATAGGGCTGAGCATTTAGTTTTGAAAATCCTGACAAACGTCTAATTTGTGCTCCAAAAATCCATTTTTTATCCGCCTCTCTCGCTACATAGGTAAGTGATGTAATTTCAGTATTTGTCTTTTCAAATAACAGCCAAGCCTTGATTTGAGCAATGCGGTATTTCCACTTGTATAAAATAAAAAATATCAAAAATTCTCTCATAGGAAGGGGGTGTAATGAATAGAGGATGTTTAACTTTCTAAGCTTTGCATATTTACCAACTTATAGTATTCTCCTTGTTTGTCAATCAATTCCACATGTGTTCCTTGTTCCACTATTTCGCCTTTACGAAGCACGACAATCAAGTCTGCATTTTGAATGGTAGAAAGGCGGTGAGCTATAACAAGTGATGTTCTGTTTTTCATCATTTTTTCCAAAGCATCTTGCACTGATTTTTCGGATTCTGTATCCAGTGCTGAAGTAGCTTCGTCTAATATCATGATAGGTGGATTTTTAAGCACAGCTCTTGCAATAGAGATACGTTGTCTTTGCCCTCCTGAGAGCATGTTTCCACTGTCACCAATCGGATTGTCATAGCCTTTTGGCAAAGCAGATATGAAATCATGTGCATTGGCTATTTTTGCTGCCGCTTTAATATCTTCTAGACTGGCATCTTTATTCGAAAGTGCAATATTGTTTCGAATACTGTCGTTAAAAAGTAAGGCGTCTTGTGCAACGATACCCATTTGGGCTCTGAGAGCTGCGGTTTCAATTTCTTTGATGTTTGTACCGTCCAATAAAATTGCTCCTTCCTGAACATCCCAAAAACGGGTAATCAAATTTGACAAGGTAGACTTCCCACTTCCTGACTGTCCTACCAAAGCCACAGTTTTACCCTTTGGAAGGGTCAATGAAAAGTTCTTAAGTACGTATTCTTTGTCGTACTTAAAGGAAATATTGTCAAAGCGAATTTCTTGTTCAAATGTATGTATCTTCTTAGGGTTTTCTGAATCAGCCAAGCTGTTTTCAGCGTCCAATATTTCAGTGAAACGCTCTGAAGCTGCATTACCTGCTTTTATTTTATTACTCGCTTTTGAAATTGCCTTAGCAGGCGTAAGTATGTTGTAGGCCAAGCCCATAAAGGTGATAAAGGTACTTGCCACTAGGGTCTTATCTACCAATACCATTCTTCCTCCAAACCATAACAAACAAGCGATTGTCGTAATTCCTAAAAATTCACTCATCGGACTGGTAAGACCTGCGCGATTGCTCATCTTGTTACTGATGTGCTCTATGTTGGTACCCAATTGTTGGAATTTAGTTTTAAAATACTCCTCTGCGTTGAATGCTTTGATGATTTTAAGTCCTGTCAAGGTCTCTTCTATGTTTCCAAGTACATTGCCACTCTCATTGAAAATCTGACTGGATTGGTCTTTGATTTTCTTGGTAATGATAGAAATGATATAGCCTGAAATAGGGATAAACGTAAATACAAATAAAGACAGTTCCCAACTCATTTTAAACATAGCGAGTAGGGTGAAAATAATATTTAATGGTTCTCGTATATAAATGATTACCAAGTCTAGGTAGGTATTGTTGATCACGGCCAAATCGGCAGTCGCTCTAGAAATGGTGTCTCCTTTTCTTTTTTCCGAATAAAAGGAAACAGGAAGGGAGATGATTTTTGTGTAGATTTCATTTCTCAGATCTTTTAGCACAGCATTCTTCAAATGTGCCATATATACATTCCCCAAGTAGCCAAACATGTTTTTTAGAAAAAAGGTAGAAACGACCAGAATGACCATGTAGGTCAAGGTTTCTTCAGGTTTGTTGTCAAGGGTGTTTTGCGTGACTAGATAGTTGAGGTAATTTTCCAAATAGTCGGTGCTGATATGTGACAAGCCTGGATAGACAGGCTTTGTTTTCAGGTATGATGTTTCTCCAAAGATTACCTTGAGCATTGGCAACAAGGTAATCATGGAGAGTGCTGTAAACAACGCATATAAAATATTGAATGCGATGGATAAAATACCCTTTGCCCTGTATGGTAGGGCATAGGTTAAAAATCTTTTGAAATGTCTATTCATTTAGGATAATTTCAATTCTTCTATAATTCGACTGATTTTAGCATCTAGCTGTTTTTCTGTAGCATCTGCATTTTCAATCGAGTCTAGTGGCGTGTTTACACTGAAATAAAACTTAATTTTAGGTTCAGTTCCACTTGGTCTGGCAGCGATTCTTGTTCCGTTTTCTGTTAAGAAAATCAACACATTGGATTGGGGCATGTCTATTTTAGTCTCTTCACCCGTCAAGCTGTTTTTACAAATAGAACTTGAGTAATCGTATACAAACATCACTTTTTCACCATCGATTTCAGTGTAAGGTGTTTCGCGTAAGTCGACCATCATTTGTTTGATTTGTGCGGCTCCGTCCATTCCTTTTTTCGTGATAGATATCAAGTGTTCTTTGTAAAAATTGTGTTTTGTGTACAACTGTAACAACTCGTTGTAGAAAGAGCTTCCTTGTGCTTTGGCATAAGTTGCAATTTCACACGCCAATAAGGCAGAAGTAATCGCATCTTTATCACGCACAAAATCTCCAACCATGTATCCAAAACTCTCTTCACCACCTCCGATAAAGTCAAGTCCGTCAAAGTCTTTGATCATTTTGGCGATCCATTTGAATCCTGTCAAACAGATTTTACAATCCACATCATAGCTAGCGGCCAATGTTTCCATCATAGCAGTAGATACAATAGTAGTTCCTACAAATTGCTTGCCGTTCAATTTTCCTTCTTTTTGCCATTTTTTGATCAAGAAGTCAGTCATTACTACCATGGTTTGGTTCCCGTTGAGCAATTTCATGTTTCCTTCTAAGTCACGAACAGCAATTCCCAAACGGTCACTGTCAGGATCGGTACCAATTACGATATCTGCACCAACTTTTTCTGCCAGTTCGGTTGCCATTTTCAAGGCAGCTGGTTCTTCTGGGTTTGGAGAAGCTACGGTTGGGAAATCTCCGTTTGGTTCTCTTTGTTCTTCCACAATATGTACGTTTTTGTAGCCTGCTTTTTCAAAGGTATCTGGCATCGCAGTGATAGAAGTTCCGTGTAATGATGTAAATACAATTGACAAATCGTCTCTATTGTCAAGGTCTAATTTACCATTGGCAACACAAGCGTCTGTAAAAGCATTGTCCACGTCTTCACCGATGTATTCTAGTAAATCAGCATTGGCGTCAAACTTAACAGCATCAAAGCTCAAAGCATTAACTTCCGCGATGATAGCGCCGTCGTGTGGAGGTACAATTTGTCCTCCATCATTCCAATACACCTTGTATCCATTGTATTCTGGTGGATTGTGAGAAGCAGTCAGTACGATTCCTGCGTCACAACTCAAATGATTTACGGCAAATGACAAAGCTGGTGTCGTGCGCAACCCTTCAAAAAGGTATACTTTTACGCCATTTGCTGTCAATACATCTGCAACTGTTTTTGCTAAAGTGTCACTATTGTGTCTACAGTCATAGGCTATGGCTACGCTACATTGTTTTCCTGGAAATTGTTTTGCCAAGTAGTTAGACAATCCTTGGGTTGCTTTTCCCAATGTATATTTATTGATACGGTTGGTTCCTGCACCCATCAAACCACGCATTCCTCCAGTTCCAAACTCTAAGTCTTTGTAGAAACTATCTTTTAAAGTTTCGATATCATTGTCAATTAACCTTTGTACTTCTTTTTGTGTGTCAGCATCAAATGTTGCAGTCAACCAAGAGGAGGCAGTTGCCATTGTATTGTCTGTAGTATTCATATTTGTTTCTTTTTGTTCTTTTTTAGTTTCAATCGTAGCATTCATTTTTTTGGGGCATTAAATTTCAATATCAATTTTGTAATTAGGTATGTTTTTTTTTGTTCGTAATATCATCTCACCTATAAATCCTGCTAGAAATAATTGTGTTCCTAGAATCATGGTTGTCAGTGCAATATAAAACATAGGACTATCAGTGACTAATGGAGCAGGAGTGTGGTAATAAAAAACATTTAGGATTTTGATAAGACCAATTGCAAAAGCAGCCATAAAACCAACACTGAAAGTGAGCAGTCCTAAAAGGCCAAAAAGGTGCATGGGTCTTTTACTGAATTTACTCACAAACCATATGGTAAGCAGGTCCAAAAAACCATTTACAAAGCGCTCCATGCCAAATTTTGTTTCACCGTATTTTCGGGCCTGATGTTTGACTACTTGTTCACCAATATTAGAAAAACCAGCATTTTTTGCCAAAACTGGTATGTAACGGTGCATTTCACCGTGAACATCTATAGATTTTACAACTTCTTTTTTATAGGCTTTTAGCCCACAATTAAAATCGTTCAATGCGATACCAGAAGTTTTTCTTGCGGCCCAGTTAAACAATTTAGAAGGAATGTTTTTACGAATTTTAGAGTCGTAGCGAACTTTTTTCCATCCACTTACCAAGTCGTAATTTTCATCCGTAATGTGTTTGTACAATTCAGGAATTTCATCGGGTGCGTCTTGCAAGTCTGCATCCATGGTGATGACTACGTCTCCCTGTACCTTTTTAAATCCTGCATTTAAAGCTTGTGACTTTCCATAATTTCTTGAAAATCGAATTCCTTTAGTGTTCGAATTCTTTCGACTCAGCTTTTCAATGATTTCCCAAGATTGATCGGTACTTCCGTCGTCTATAAATAGCAACTCATAACTAAAATTGTTCTCAATCATTACATGTACGATCCACTCGTGAAGTTCTTCTAGAGAGTCGGCCTCGTTTAATAAAGGAATAACAACGGATATTTGCATACTATGCTATGTTTTTACTTTCGTTAATTTTTATGAAAACAACCGTTGTGATCGCAGAAAAAACAAAGCCTAAAAAAGCAGAAAAGACAATTCCGATAGCGCTTGGAATAAAAGAGTTACTTCCTTCTTTTAATTTCTCGATACGAACAGCAATTTCTTCGGGTTTCAATTTTCCGGATTCCTCCATCCCTTTTCTTTGAACCTCTGCTAACTGATCGATAAAGTCAGGTTCGATAAAAGTACTAAACAAATAGTTGTAGAAAGTAATCATAACCGCACTTAAAACAGTGATTCCAATACCGACTTTTATCCCGTCTCCAAAATTGAGTGGTGCATATTTAGTGAATGTTTTTATTCCAATAACAATGGCTGCTAAAATCAAAAGTATATTGAGTATTCCAACAGTTTGATTTTGTTCTAAGTGTTTGTCAAGTAGGTATAAAAGAATGCTGATAGCCACAGAAATCCCCCCTAGTAAAGTTCCATATTTGAGGATGATACTTTTACTAATCGCTTTTTTGTTCATATTATTATTTTATACAACAAATATAGGTATTTCCACGAAAGTGCTATTTATTTTTAAAGAATTGTTTGTCTTGAGATTCCGTATCAAATGAAAATAGTTTGGAGTTTGATACCTATCAGCATATGAACTATATTTGCAGAATAAACACACATTAAAAAACTATGGCAATAGCGCACAAATCAAAGATTGAATTTGAAATAGGATTGGACGAAAACAAAGTTCCTGAAAAAATAGCTTGGAGTGCAGAAGATGGAGGGATTACAGCTGAAGAATCAAAAGCGATTATGCTTTCTGTTTGGGATGCGAAGAAAAAGGATACTCTTCGTATTGATTTGTGGACCAAGGACATGCCGGTTGATGACATGAAACAGTTTTTTCACCAAACTTTGGTGTCGATGAGCCAAACCTTTCAAAGAGCGACTAATGATGAAAAAATGGCGGCTACGATGACTGATTTTTGTGATTATTTTGCAGAAAAACTTGAGTTGAAAAAAT
The DNA here is from genome assembly GCA_049625305.1 of Flavicella sp. Taxonomy (GTDB): domain Bacteria; phylum Bacteroidota; class Bacteroidia; order Flavobacteriales; family Flavobacteriaceae; genus Flavicella. The sequence continues at coordinate 8,404 of JBMZVD010000045.1, read as the reverse complement.
AAGTCTGAGGGCTTAAATTAAAAAAACAAAAAACCCACTATTAGTAGTGGGTTTTTTGGTGTTGTGTGAAGAGCTTAGCTTCTTCTTCTTCCAAAGCCAGCATTATTGTCTTGGCGGTCATTAGATCTTCTATCGCTTCTGTCTGGTCTATCTCCACCTCTTCTTTCAGACCTTCTATCGTTGTTGTCTCCGTCGCGTCTTCTGCTACTTCCACGGTCACTTCTTCCTCCAGAACGACCTCCTTCAAAACGTCTTCCGCGTCCTCTACGGTCCTCATTGTTACGTCTACGGTCTCTACCACCTCTTCTGTTCTTTTTCTTTTCAGTGATTTCGACATTTACATTACGTCCATTGAATTCAGTGTCAACAAATGCACTGATGGTTTCGTCTGTAAAGTTTTTGTCTAGTTCGAAGAATGAGAAGGTATCTAAAATTTCAATCTGTCCAATTTCTACATTGTCAGTAATATTCTGTTCGTTGATTAATCCTATCAATTTACCAGGATTCAAGTTGTCTTTTCTTCCTAGGTTGATAAAGAAACGCGTCATGTTTTCGTCGTCTCTGGATTTTCCTCTTTCATCTCTTCTGCCGTCTCTTTCAATATCGTTTAAGTCACGAGAATTTGCGTAGTATTTCAAGAACTTATTGAATTCTACAGAGACAAATTTTTGAATCAACTCTTCACGACTCAGTCCTTCCAAACTTTGGTAAATACTCTCTAAGTAAGTGTCTATTTGTTCGTTGTTCACTTCCGTTTTCTGTACGCGGTTGATCAAGCTAAACAATTGGTTTTTGCAGATTTCTTCACCAGTAGGAACTGCTTGTTTTACAAACTTCTTCTTGATTTTTCTTTCGATAGGACGCAGTCTGCCCAACTCTTTGTTGGTTATCAAAGCAATAGATACTCCTTTGTTTCCAGCACGTCCTGTTCTACCACTTCGGTGCGTGTAAGCTTCTGTTTGATCGGGAAGCTTATAGTTTACCACATGTGTCAAGTTGTTGACATCTAGGCCACGAGCAGCTACATCTGTAGCTACCAAAATTTGTAGGTTTTTTTTACGGAATTTTTGCATTACAGCATCACGCTGTGCTTGAGACAGGTCTCCGTGCAATGCGTCTGCATTGTAACCGTCTTGTATCAAATTGTCAGCAACCTGAGCTGTTTCTCTTTTCGTTCTACAGAATACAATTCCATAGACATCAGGATTGGCGTCACAAATACGTTTCAAAGCTGGGTATCTATTTCTTTCTGTTACCAAGTAGTATTCATTCGATACGTTGTCAGATCCCGTGTTTTTTTGTCCTGCACTGATTTCTGCAGGTTCGTGCATGTAATTTTTAGCAATAGCCTCTACTTCTCTAGGGAAGGTGGCAGAGAACAACAAGGTTTGTTTGTCTTCAGGTGTAACCTCCAACACTTGATCTAATTCGTCTTTGAATCCCATGTTCAACATTTCGTCAGCCTCGTCCAAAATCAACCAATTTACGTGGTCTAATTTTAGTTTTCCTCTCTTGATCAAATCAACCGTTCTCCCAGGAGTACCCACTACAATCTGAACCCCTTTTCTGAGGCCTCTGATTTGCTCTTCAATATTGGCTCCACCGTATACAGTCAAAACATTGACACCTTTCATGTGTTTAGAAAAGTCTTTAATGTTGTTTCCGATTTGTACTGCCAATTCTCTAGTAGGAGAAAGAATGATAGCTTGTGTGTTTTTGCTTTCAGTATCCAAAAGTTGTAGGATAGGCAAACTAAAAGCTGCTGTTTTTCCTGTACCTGTTTGAGCGAATGCTTTCAAGTCGTCTGTGGATGAAATGACTTGAGGAATTGCCTTTTCTTGAATTTCTGATGGTTTTTCGTAACCTAGGTCCGCAAGACCTTTTAGGATTTCGTCGTTCAATCCTAGCTCTTTAAATGTAGACATTATATAATGTATAAGTTATTGACTTACAAAATAATAACGCTACTTTGCCAGTCATTGTTAAAAGTTTGCAAATCTACGGTTTATATACGGATCAATCTAATTTATCTGTATTTATTTTAGATTAGTAATGCAAAGTGCAGTTAATGAATTAGTTAAGGTCTAATATTGATATGTATTTATTTAGAAAAACAGTGTTTTTAACTAGTTGAACTTCAATAGATAATAATTGTTGTAGTATTCAGAAATAAACCTTAAATTTGCACACCTTTTTTACGTGAACAGATTTTAAAAAGGGGAAACATATTTTTTTAATTAACATCTCTTAGATTGGTGCGTTTGAAAATCTGGTCAATTATAAGATACAAATACTAAAGACATTATGTCTGAAGAATTAAACAAAGAAACAGAAGCACAGGAAGTACCTGCTGTAGAAGTTGTAAACCCAGAAGAATTTTTAGCAAACTTTGATTGGCACAAATACGAAGAAGGTATTGAAGCTGTAGATGAGTCTAAACTAAAAGAATTCGAATCTGCTTTAGAAGGAACTGTAGGTTTCGTAAACGAGTTGGATGTTATCGAAGGTAAAGTAACTAGGATTACTGAGCGTGATGCGATCATCGATATCAACTCTAAGTCTGAAGGAGTTATCTCATTAAACGAATTCCGTTACAATCCTAACTTAGCTGTTGGTGATATCGTAGAGGTATTGGTAGACAAAAGAGAAGATGTTTCTGGTCAATTGGTATTGTCTCACAAGAAAGCGAGAGTAATCAAAGCTTGGGATAGAGTTATCAACGCTCAGGAAACTGGAGAGGTTGTTAATGGATTCGTGAAGTGTAGAACTAGAGGAGGTATGATTGTAGATGTATTCGGAATCGAAGCATTCTTACCAGGTTCTCAAATCGATGTGAAGCCAATTAGAGATTACGATCAGTATGTAGATAAAACAATGGAATTCAAAGTTGTGAAAATCAACCACGAATTTAAGAACGTTGTGGTTTCTCATAAAGCGCTTATCGAAGCGGATATCGAAATCCAAAAGAAAGAAATTATTGGTAAGTTAGAAAAAGGACAAGTACTAGAAGGTATCGTGAAAAACGTAACTTCATACGGTGTATTCATCGATTTAGGTGGAGTAGACGGTTTGGTACACATTACGGATCTTTCTTGGTCAAGAATCAACCACCCATCTGAGGTAGTAGAATTGGATCAAAAATTAAACGTGGTAATCCTTGATTTTGACGATCAAAAGACAAGAATCCAATTAGGATTGAAGCAATTGAGTGCTCACCCTTGGGAAGCGTTAGATGCAGATCTTAAAGTAGGAGATACGGTAAAAGGTAAAGTAGTAGTATTGGCTGATTACGGTGCATTTATCGAAGTAAACCAAGGTGTTGAAGGATTGATTCACGTTTCTGAAATGTCATGGTCTACTCACTTACGTTCTGCTCAAGACTTCGTTAAAGTTGGAGATGAGGTAGATGCAGTAGTATTGACATTGGATAGAGATGAAAGAAAAATGTCATTGGGTATCAAGCAATTGCACCCAGACCCATGGACTGATATCACAACAAAGTACCCTGTAGGTTCTAAGCACCAAGGAACTGTAAGAAATTACACTAACTTTGGAGTATTCGTAGAATTAGAAGAAGGAATCGACGGATTGGTATACATTTCTGATCTTTCTTGGACTAAGAAAATCAAGCACCCATCTGACTTCGTAAAAGTTGGAGACGTATTGGATGTTCAAGTGTTAGAATTAGATGTTGAAAACCGTAAGTTGAACTTAGGTCACAAACAAACTCAAGACAACCCATGGGATGCACACGAAGCTACTTATAGCATCGATTCAGTGCATGCAGGTACAATCAAAGAAAAGACTGACAAAGGAGCAATCGTATTGTTTGCTGACGGAGTTGAGGCTTTCGTACCAGGACGTCACTTAGAGAAAGAAGACGGAAGCAAGCTTGCTAAAGGTGACGCTACTGACTTTAAAGTATTAGAATTCAACAAGGAATACAGAAGAATTGTTGCTTCTCATACTGCTATCTTTAGAGAGGAAGAAGTGAAGAACATCAAAGCTGCGGCTAAGAAAGCAGATGCTGCTGACAAAGCTACATTTGGTGACATCGCTGGTCTTGCTGACTTGAAGAAGAAAATGGAAGGAAAAGAATAGTTTTACTATCTCTATAAACCTAAAAGGGCTGTCTTATGACAGCCCTTTTTTTATGATCATAAATGAGTCGTGTCCTAAGTGAATTTACTTTTAAATCGAAATGCAAATACATTCGGGTTCAGTGGATTTTTTTTCTTATTTTTGCAAAAATTTTTTAAAAAAATACAGCAATGCTTACAGTATCTAATCTATCCGTACAATTTGGAAAACGTGTGCTTTTTGATGAAGTTAACACGAAGTTTGTCCAAGGAAACTGTTATGGAATTATCGGTGCAAACGGTGCCGGGAAATCAACTTTTCTAAAAATACTAACGGGTCAGATGGAACCTACTTCTGGGCATGTTGCCTTGGAGCCAGGGAAGCGTATGTCTGTATTGTCTCAAGATCACTTTGCTTTTGACCAGCATCCTGTACTGGAGACAGTAATGATGGGTAACAAAGACCTATTTGGTATCAAGCGTGAGATGGATGCCTTGTATGAAAACTACACTGATGAAAATGCTGATAAAATTGGAGAATTACAAGTGAAGTTTGAGGAAATGGGAGGATGGACTGCTGAGTCGGATGCAGCTACATTGCTTTCTTCTTTGGGAATCAAAGACGATGTTCACTATACCTTGATGGGAGATTTGGATGGAAAGCAAAAAGTACGTGTATTGATCGCTCAAGCCTTGTTTGGAAATCCTGATGTTTTGATCATGGATGAGCCTACCAACGATTTGGATTTTGAAACTATCGGTTGGTTGGAGCATTTCCTCGCAAATTATGAAAACACGGTGATTGTTGTTTCTCACGACCGTCACTTCTTGGATGCGGTATGTACCCATATCTCTGATATTGATTTTGGAAAAGTGAACCAGTATTCTGGAAACTATACTTTCTGGTATGAGTCGAGTCAGTTGGCAGCCAAGCAACGTGCACAACAAAACAAAAAAGCAGAGGATAAAAAGAAAGAATTGGAAGACTTTATCCGTCGTTTTTCTGCCAACGTTGCCAAGTCTAAACAAGCGACTAGTAGAAAGAAAATGATCGAGAAATTGAATGTGGAGGATATCAAGCCATCGAGCAGAAGATACCCAGCTATCATCTTCGAAAGAGAACGTGAGGCAGGAGATCAAATTCTCAACATTGAAAACTTATCTAAGGAAATTGAAGGTGAAGTATTGTTCAAAGATATTAATATCAATCTAAGTAAAGGTGATAAGGTAGCTGTCATTTCAAAAAACTCTAAAGCAGTGAGTTCTTTCTATCAAATTATCAATGGTAACGAACAAGCAGATACAGGTGAATACCAATTTGGTGTGACTACAACACAATCGTATTTACCAGTCGAAAACTCTGAGTTTTTTCAAAATGCAGAATTAGACTTGGTAGATTGGTTGCGTCAGTACGCTAAAACCGAAGAAGAAAGAGAAGCAGTGCATCTGAGAGGTTTCTTAGGGAAAATGATTTTCAGTGGTGAAGAAGCCTTGAAGAAGTGTAATGTCTTGTCTGGAGGAGAAAAGGTGCGTTGTATGTTATCACGTATGATGATGAAGAGAGCCAATGTTTTGATGTTGGATGAGCCTACAAACCACTTGGACTTAGAGTCTATTCAAGCTTTAAATAACTCTTTGAAAAATTTCAAAGGTACCGTATTGTTCTCTACACATGACCACGAGTTTGCTCAGACGGTTGCCAACAGAATTATAGAAATTACTCCAAAAGGAGTGATTGACAAATACGCTTCTTTCGATGAATATTTAGCAGATCCTAAAGTAAAAGAAATGCGTGCTAAGATGTACAATTAATTCATAACGGTTTACCAATATTAACAATTAAGAGCGTCCCTAAGGACGCTTTTTTTGTGTGTTATTTTGATATAGTTTACAATTAGTTTTCTATTTTTGTTCACTTAAAAAATTAATTATATGTCTTTAATCAAATCAATTTCAGGAATTAGAGGTACTATTGGAGGTGCCATTGGTGATAATTTAACCCCATTGGATGCGGTAAAATTCGCAAGTGCATACGGTACTTGGTTGTTGGATCGTAACAAAGACAACGAAAGGTCAGAAAACTTAAGAGTAGTCATTGGTCGTGACGCACGTATTTCGGGAAAAATGATCAGTAGCTTGGTTGCCAATACGCTCGTAGGCCTAGGAATTGATGTGGTAGATTTAGGATTGTCTACTACGCCAACTGTAGAAGTAGCAGTACCTTTTGAAAAGGCAGATGGAGGAATCATTATTACAGCGTCTCACAATCCAAAGCAATGGAATGCTCTTAAATTATTAAACGAAAAAGGAGAGTTCTTGAATGGAGAAGAAGGACAGAAAATATTAGTTTTGGCAGAAAACGATGCTTATTCGTATGCTGAGGTAGATGATTTAGGAAAATATACCAAAGACAGTACCTATGTACAAAAACACATTGACGCTGTTTTAGCATTGGAATTGGTCGATGTGGAGGCTGTTAAAAAAGCCAATTTCAAAGTGGTGTTGGATGCGGTAAACTCTACAGGAGGTATTTTTATACCTGCTTTATTGGAGCAATTGGGTGTGGAATGTATCCAATTGTACTGTGAGCCAAATGGACATTTCCCTCACAATCCAGAGCCACTTAAAGAGCATTTAGAGGATATTTCAAAGTTGGTTGTGTCTGAAAAGGCAGATTTTGGAATCGTAGTAGACCCAGATGTAGATCGCTTGGCCTTAGTCAATGAAGACGGTACTATGTTTGGAGAAGAATATACCTTAGTAGCTTGTGCTGATTATGTATTGGGCGAGTTGAAAGGAGGAAATACAGTATCTAACTTGTCTTCATCAAGAGCTTTGAGAGATGTGACTGAAAAGCACGGAGGAACTTATACTGCGAGTGCAGTAGGAGAGGTCAATGTAGTGATTGCTATGAAAGAAACAAATACTGTCATCGGTGGAGAAGGAAACGGAGGAATTATATACCCAGATTCACACTACGGACGTGATTCATTGGTAGGTGTAGCATTGTTCTTGTCTCATTTAGCCAAAAAAGGAGGTACATGTAAGGAATTGCGTGAGAGTTATCCAAGTTACTTTATGAGCAAGAATAAGATACAATTGACACCGGAACTAGATGTGGATAACATCTTGTTTAAGATGGCAGAAAAACATGCAGCAGAAGAAGTGAATACAATTGATGGTGTAAAAATAGACTTCCCAACAGAGTGGGCACATTTGAGAAAGTCAAACACAGAGCCTATCATACGTATTTATACAGAGAGTACCTCCCAAGAGGCTGCAGATGCTTTGGCGGAAAAAATTATAAGCGAAATCAAAGAAATCGCAGGTTTGTAATTGCAAACCGAGTTATAAAAAACGGCAAACAGTAAGTTTGCCGTTTTTTATTTCTACAATACTCGATGGAGTCGAATGTAAATCATGATGCGTTTCGTTTGCAATCAAAAACTCAGTTGAATGTCTTCATGCAAATCACAATGGAGTTGTTATTTTATAATTTCATTCAAATTCAAAGAAAAGAACCTCAAAGACCTTTTTAAGAAGAATAGATAGGTAGTTTACCCATAAAAACACTACGTTTAAATAATTTTTTAGAATGAGTGTTTTGGAATATAACACATTGCAAACATGTTTTTTAAATGTTTTTTTAGTTCAGTTTTTGCTTTTCATTTATTGTATAGTTGGCTTCATTTACATATTAGCAGTTTTTTGTGTTAATATTTTGGATACATTTGCCAAAATTTTTAAACATGAAAAAGATGAAATTATTGAAGCCATTCATGGCGTTATATTCTTTAGCCCTATTTTCTATTGTTTCCTGTGAGGAAGCTAACTTAATTGAAGAAATAGATTGTACCTCTTTGCCTACGTTTTCTGCTGGAGCTGCTTCAGATATTACAGATGTATCTGCGACACTAAACGGTACTGTAGAATCTCCTACTCGTGATCCAAGTATTCTTTCGCAAGGATTTGTGTATAGTACAACTGAATTACCAACAGTAACAGAAAGCAACATCATTAAAGCGAATGGAGTGGATATTTCAAAAGAAGCTCTCAATTTATATCAAAACACAGATTACTATTACAGGGCATATTACACCAATTTAGAAGGAACCTACTACGGACCGCAAAGTTCATTTACTACAGGTGTTGGAAGCGCTTTGTCTAATATTAATTACATAGATAATGTAAGTGCAATAGCTGCAAATGTATATGTTCAAATAACAAGTACTGGAGGTGGGGAGATTTCAGCTCAAGGAGTTTGTTGGAGTACAAATGAAGAGCCAACTATTGCGGATGCAAAAACAGAGGATTCATTGGAGGGG
>JBMZVD010000044.1:0-17150 GCA_049625305.1 Flavicella sp. | reverse complement strand
TTCGCTCCCATTTGATAGGCTCGTCCACTCCTAACATGGTGATATTTTTGATTCCTTTGGTTGCAAATTTTTGGTCTTTTGACAAAGCTTCCAAAGTAACGCTTCCATTTTCTTTCCAACCAGTAACTATTGCATATACAGCAGAATTGTCTTTTTTACGAGTGTATCGGATTTCGTTTTCTTTGATCGCTCTAAAATCCCACCACACTAATTTTTTATCGTATTTGACTTTGATAATTTGCGCATCTCCAGCACCGTAAGTTCTCCATTTTCTAGTTGAGAATATAGCTTCACCATTGGTATCCATCCAAGTACCAATACCTTTCATGATACGCTGTTCTTGCTGAGAAATAGATCCGTCTCCTTTAGGAGTTAAAGAAAGTAAATATACACCACCTCTACTGACAACATCTACGATAGTACGAATATGAAAATCGTCTTGATCTCTGTACTTTTTATCATTTACCCATGACCAAGGATAGCTAATCGCTCTATCAACCAACCAGTAACCCTTTGGATTTGGCTCCATATCACGACCTCCTTCATAACAACGTATACCTACACCTCTAGGAAAATTCCAAACCCCTGAACCAGGAAGTTTGTTACTGATTACATTTTCTTCTCCTTGCTTGTAAAAGTCATTGAACATGTTGATTACACGCTCTTCTGGTAACATTCCTTTAAGCATTGCTCCTGACAAACCATCAAACCACAACATGTCTGGTTTGTATTGAGTCATGACCTCACGTACCTTAGCAAACCACTCATTACCAAAGCTCTCTTGTTTTTCAACCTCATCATTCCTGTAAAAGTCTGCAAATTTAGGGTCAAATAAATCCCAATTTTTCTTTTGGTAGTCCGTGTACTCATCCATGTGCTTTTTATCATATGCATATCCAAAGGTTCTTGCATGGTGAAAAGTAGCTAACAACTTCATGTCTTCCTTTTTAACTGCTTTGGCTATTTCTCCAAAAATGTCTCTTTTGGGGCCCATATCCTTCGAATTCCATCGCGTAGCTTTGGAATCCCACAAACAAAATCCGTCGTGGTGTACCACACAGATACCTCCAAATTTTGCACCAGCACCTTTCATAATACCAGCCCATTCAGTCGCGTCAAATTTAGGGGCTGTGAATTGAGGTATAAAATCTGCGTAGCCGAAATCTGCAATTTTCCCATATTTTTCTCTGTGATACTTTTTGACTCCTTTTCTATCATAGGCATCTTTTGCAGTATACAACTCATTCACGTAGTCAGGACCACCTTTTGCAGGAACTGAATACACACCCCAATGCGTATATACTCCAAATTTAGCGTCAATCATCCATTCTGGTATCTCTCTATCTTGTAAAGGAGTCCAATTCTTAGAGTACTCAATCCCCCAGTCTTCTCCTCCTGTTGGGAAAGGTAAATTCTCTAAATCAATTTTTTGCTGTGCCGTTAGCAATGATGCGGAAAATAAACACAACGTAGCTAGTGAAACTTTTTTAATCATAGTTTTGGTTTAAATTTATATTTGTTCGTAACAGTTTAAATCTTTTGTGATAATTCAACAGTTACATAATATGCAGGAATGGTCAATCCCTCTTCTGAAGCAATCATTGTTTCCAGATCTGTTTCACACGCAGTAACATCTACATCAAATACCACCTGTGAATCAGATGCTTTTATTTCCTTTTTATATTCTTTACCTGCTACTTTTAAGATCGCCTCATTTGCGGTAAAAGGACTTACTTTTTTTCCTTTGTTTCTTGAAAATGAATATCCAGTATGCAAAGGATATCTAGAAAGTGTTATGTGATATTTTCCTGAGTTTTTAAATTGTACTTTCCAAGGACCACTCCCTTTTTGGTGTTTTTCTACTTGACCTTGAGTAAAAACAGAATTCCCCCAAAGGTCTTGTGTTGTCAAATCAATTTTTTTATGATCTTCATCTCCTAATACAAAACGCACAGGTGTTTCTCTATCTTGAGCATTTTCTTTAAGGAAAGATTGCAATTTTTCTTCCATATCTGCAACAATACTAGGATGTGAATCGTATAAATTGTTGCGTTGTGCCCTGTCCTTTTTCACATTGTACAACTCTTTACGATTGACATAACGCCAATCTCCCTCAATAACACAGTATTTATTTCTCTTAAAATCCAAAGGCTTTTCAGGAGTCAACTTAGAAAGACAAATCGTGCGTTCTTTATTCCCTTTAATCGCTTTTCCATACAAACCATCTTTGAACGAGACACCATCGATTGACAAGGCTTTTTTTGATTTGATCTTGCAAAGATCCATTAAGGTTGGAAAGACATCCATAACAGAAGTCAATTGTTCCATTTCAGTACCTCCTTTTAATTTTCCGGCAGGCCACTTGATATAAGAAAAAACACGGTGACCACCTTCATAAGCAGCTCCTTTACCTCCTCTTTGCCCCATATTGAAACCATCTTTTAATGGCCAACCCTCTTTGTCAAATTGTGCTGCATAGCCTGCAGTACCATCATCGGTAGTAAACACGATTATCGTATTGTCAGCAATACCTTCAGACTCCAAAAAATCCATCAAACGCCCCATATTTTCATCTAGATTGGTAATCATTCCATAAAATATAGATTGCTTTTTATCATGTCCTTTATCCAACCAAGGTTTGGCATATTTGTCTGCAACAATAGCAGGTAAATGAGCAACATTTGGAGCTAAATACACCATAAATGGCTTTTCATCTTTGGTTTCTTTGATAAAACGCATGGTTTCAGAAAAGAAAACATCAGTACAATAGCCTTTGTATTTTTGTGGTTTATTATTGTGGTAATACGTATCGTCAAAATAATCATTACCCCAATAGTCAGATATTTGACTGATACCACCACACTTAAAATTAACAGACTCTTCAAATCCTTGGTCCGAAGCTCTAAAAGGCCAAACATCACCTAAATGCCATTTTCCAAATTGACCCGTTGCATAGCCATTTTCTTTGAAAACCTCTGCCATCGTTGTCTCTTCAGTTCGCATATGACTCCTTCCAACACTTGTTCTCCATGCACCAGTTCTCAATGAATATTTACCTGTCATCATCGCTGTACGTGATGGAGTACACATGATGGCTTGGTGAAAATTTGTCAATCGAATCGCTTGATCGTGCAATCGGTCTACATTCGGTGTTTTCAACCATGGATTTCCAACAGAGGCCAAATTATTACCCATGTCGTCTGACATAATCACTATCACATTAGGCTTCTTTTGTGCATTCAAACACAAAAATGATAAGAAAAATAAATATAGAAATGTTTTTTTCATGTGGATTGAATTCGTTTTTTATTTGTTTGCTGCAGCCGCTAATTTTTCTGCTTTAGCCTTTTCCTTGGCTTTTCTTGCTGCTCTTTGTTTTGCTTTTTTGGCCTTTTTGGCTTTAATTTTATCTGCTTCAGTAATACCCAAAGCTTTTTCCTTTTTCTTCTTTCTCAATGCGATTTGCTTCTTTTTATCAATTTGAAGCAGCTCTCTTTTCACATCCCAAGAAACATGACGATCATACAAAGAAGCATACATTGGATAATTTCCAGTTGGAACGGCATCTCTTTTCCATTTTGCAACATAAGCATCATAGCGACCTTGCATTTCTTTTAACTTGTCTGCATACTTCGTATTGTTTGCCAAATTGTTCATTTCATAAATATCCTTCTTGATATTGTACAATTCCTCTTTAGGCTGCATTCCTTCACCGTAAAACCAATAGAGGTATTTGTAGTCTCCAGCAACTATCGTCAAAGAATGAGTAGGGTCTTCTCCCCAAGCTTGAATGATGGCTTGATCTTCCTTTACCGAAGCTCCTTTCTTTTCTACCAAAGGAACCAAACTCTTACCGTCCATATTTTCAGGTACTGGAAGCCCTGCAAAGTCAAGAATCGTTGGCGCCATATCAATATTACCAACCAAAGCCTCACTGACCCATCCTTTTTTGATAGATTTAGAACCAGGCGCGTAGATCAACAAAGGACCTCTTGCTCCTTCTTCATAAGGAAGTACTTTTCCACCGAAACCATGTGCACCTGTACTGTAACCATTGTCTGTCGTAAATATGATTATGGTATTATCAGCTATTCCTTGTTTTTCTACCTCCTCTAAAATCATACCCACTGCTACATCTACTGCGTGAATCAATTGGTAATATTTTGCTACTGCATTGTCATACGCTGCACCTTCCCATCTTTTACCCAACTTCATGTATTGCCTTCCTAATTTGGCTTGTTGTGGTAAGTGAACACCTCCTTTTTGCCCTAGGTTTGGATGCTTTTTAAAACTCTTTCCCGCATACACATTATCATAAATTGGGTCTGGAGACACAGGACTGTGAGGAGCTTTGAAACTCACAGAAAGACAAAATGGTTCTTTTTTGTTCGCGTACTCTCTTATAAAATCACGAGAAGAAGCTCCCAAAGCTCTTGAAACGTGTGGAAATTCAGTTGCATACTCCACCATGTACTTATTTTTAGCTGTCTGGTAGTACCCTTGTCCAGGCCATCCTTTCCACCAGTCAAATTGATCAATTGGCAAGGCATCATCTGAATGATAATTGGAGGCTCCTTTCATAGAAAGATCCTTTTCAGCACGAACAGCAAATCCAAATTTTCCTGTAAATCCAGTTTTATAACCCGCTTGTTGCAATAATTTAGGATACGATTTGTCAAATTTATCTTGAGACAAAGGACCGTGTGAAAAATTACAACCTGTTTTGTATTCGTACATTCCCGTCATCATTTGAGCGCGACTGGCCATACATATGGAAGTTGTATTGTAAAAATTCTTAAAAATTACCCCTTCATTACCCAACCTATCAATATTAGGCGTTTGAATTTCAGAATTCCCCATGCAACCAAGCGCATCATAACGCTGGTCATCGGTCAATAAAAATATAATGTTTGGCTTTTTTGTATCTTTCTGAGCTGTTATTTTGGTAACAACTGATAGCAACAACAATCCAACAAGGCTGTATATTTTGGCTTTTTTAGTCATGTTATTCTTTGGTTTTATTTTTCTTGTTCTTTTTGGTTTTATTTTTCTTGTTCTTTTTGTTCTTCTTATTCTTTTTCTTCTTAGGTAAATCAGATTTATTTACATCGATACCTACCCAAGGGTCCACAGGCTTAAAAGCACCTACATAGTCCCCACCCGAATGACTGTTCTTACAAGAAAGGTTCCATTCCATGATATGGGCATTGATCGCTTTTATTTTATCAGGATGTTTGTCATATACGTTGGTGGTTTCAAATCGATCCTCGATCAAATTATATACTTCAGTCACTCGCTTTCCTCCCGTCATAAAACGTAAATCTCCTTGTATCCAAGAAACTTTACCACGATGCATAAAAGGCAACGGTTGTTGTCTTTTTGATTCTTTACCCTCTAACATAGGTATCAATGAAACCCCGTCTAAAGGACGTGCATCTGGCATTTTTATTTGCAACTGATCCACTATTGTTGGCAAGTAATCCAATGTACCACTCATATAATTTGACGTTGTACCTGGAGTGACTTTTCCGGGCCACACTACAAAGGCAGGTACGCCGACACCTCCAGAGTGCAAACTACGCTTTCTTCCTTTTAATCCACCTGTAGATCCAGGATGGTCATCTGTCAACACCTTCCCTTCAGGACCATTGTCACTGCAAAACCATATGATGGTATTGTCATCAATGTCCAAAGCAGCCAATTTTTCATGCAGACGACCTATTTGATCGTCCATAGCTGTAATACAACCATAGTAGTGCTGTTTTCCTTCACTATAGTCTGCATACATTTTTCGGTATTCCGGGCCAGCAACCACAGGTTCATGAGGTGCATGAAACCAAATAACAGATAAAAATGGTTTTTCTTCTTGGGATGCTTTTTCTATAAACGGAATCACACGATCCATCACAACTCTTGAATCGTCACCACTTAAATTTTCAGTTGCGACCTCTCCATTGTGGTAATAAGGATTCTTTTTACTACTATTCCCCTTAGAAAAATTCCATGTCGCAACAGATGATTCCGTCACAAAGGACTCGTCATAACTATGATGCCAAGGTGCAGAATAATTGGCGGCAGGCTTTCTTGAGGCTCCCTTTGATGAGAGTTCTTTACTCAAAGTACCTATATGCCATTTTCCGAAATGCCCGGTAGCATATCCGTTCTCTTTTAGCAACTCAGGCAAAGTGACTTCTTCAATTGGCAAATGCCCTATATTAGCAGAAAAAATACCATACCTATAATAATGTCTTCCCGTCAAACAAGTTCCACGTGTAGGAGAACATACAGGACCTCCTGAATAAAAATTTGTGAATTTCATTCCAGAAGCAGCCATACGATCCATATGAGGTGTTTTGATAACGGTATTCCCATTAAATCCAACATCACCATAACCTAAATCATCAGCCATTATCAAAATGATATTAGGCTTCTTTGAGTATTTCTTTGATTGTGCTTGCAGTTGGTTTCCCCATATACATACAAATAGAATGAGGCTGCAATAAATGGTTTGTTTAAGTTTCATATAATTGTAGATTAACTCAATGTAAAATTAAGCAGTAAAGTCAAGAAAAAAACGTTCTCACATTTCAATAATTAGCAATTTTACACACCTACTCAACATCTTAAAATACAAGGGATTATATTTAAAAAAAACCAAAAAAACTTGAATACAATACTAAAAAAAACATTTACAAAGCATAAAATTTAGACTGCTATTTGGAGAATAGAGTTGAAATCCAACAGAGCAGTTTAGAAATCGACACATATTTTTTAAAATCTTTAGAACTTTCTCAAACTTGTTTGCATAAATACTTTAGAATTACTTATTTTTGGCGCTTAATTTCAATTTAACAAAATGGCATTGACAAGTTTAAACGCAATCTCTCCGATAGACGGAAGGTACAGAGGAAAAGTAGAAAAATTAGCCGCTTATTATTCAGAGGAAGCGCTTATCAAATACAGGGTAAAAGTTGAAATTGAGTATTTTATAGCTCTTTGTGAAATTCCATTGCCACAATTAGCCTCTTTTGATGCTACTTTATATCCAGCATTGCGTGAAATTTACACAGCGTTCACTGCAGAGGATGCCTTAAAAATTAAAGAAATTGAAAGTGTTACCAACCACGACGTAAAAGCTGTGGAATACTTTATCAAAGAAAAATTCGACGCATTGTCTTTACAGGCTTTCAAAGAATTTATCCATTTTGGTTTGACGTCTCAGGACATCAACAATACTGCTATCCCACTATCTATTAAAGATTCATTGGAAGAAGTATACTACCCTACTCTTGATGAATTGACTGCCAAACTAGCCGATTTATCTGAAGAATGGAGTGAGGTACCAATGTTGGCCAGAACTCACGGACAACCCGCTTCTCCAACTCGTTTGGGAAAAGAGTTGTTTGTTTTCGTAGAAAGAGTTAACCAACAAGTGTTGCATTTACAGCACACACCACATGCTGCCAAATTTGGAGGTGCAACAGGAAACTACAATGCACACAAAGTAGCTTACCCAGATATTGACTGGAAAGCTTTTGGAACGCACTTTGTGGAAGATATATTAGGATTGCACCATTCTTTCCCTACGACTCAAATAGAACATTACGATCACATGGCCGGAGTTTTTGATGCCATGAAACGTGTCAACAACATCATCCTTGACCTAGATAGAGATATATGGACATACATCTCAAACAACTACTTCAAACAAAAAATCAAAGCAGGAGAAGTAGGATCATCAGCAATGCCTCACAAGGTAAACCCTATTGACTTTGAAAACTCAGAGGGAAACATTGGATTGGCAAATGCTTTGTTCGAACACTTAGCCGCTAAATTGCCGGTATCTAGATTGCAACGTGATTTGACAGACTCTACAGTTTTGCGTAATGTTGGAGTTCCTTTTGGACACACACTCATTGCATTTGCAGCAACCCTAAAAGGATTGAACAAATTGTTGTTAAACAAAGAGGCATTTAAAGAAGACCTAGAAAACAACTGGGCTGTAGTTGCAGAAGCAATTCAGACAATTTTGAGAAGAGAAGCGTATCCAAATCCTTACGAGGCTTTGAAAGGCTTGACAAGAACCAATGCGACAATCAATCAAAAATTAATCGCTGATTTTATTGATACTTTGGAAGTTTCTGATGCTATCAAAGATGAATTAAAAGTGATTACACCTAGCAACTACACAGGAATTTAATCGTTTCTAACTAACAAATACAAAGCCTGTTTTCACTACGCTGGGAATAGGCTTTTTTTATTTGTTTTTATTAGAGCAAGCCTGAAATTTTAAGTATTTTTAAACCATGTTTAAGATTACAATTACATCCTTAGTATGTGTGTTGCTTTTTACTGCGTGTAAAAAAGAAACAACCAACGGTTCTTTTTCTTTTAAAAAAGGGCAATTTATAACCTATTTAGAAAATAAAAAAGACAGTTCTACCTTTTACAGGGTTGACAACTATCAGATTGAAACCTACAAAAACAAAATCGACACCTTTACAATTGAATGGAAAAACAAGTTTGAATTTCATCTTTTAAAACTGCACCCTAAAACAAAATTAGACAGCACAGAATTTGTAGTCAAGATTACAAAAATTAAAAACGATGCTTACGAATTTCAAGCCAATTACCGCAATAGTAATTTCAAACAAAAGGGAACGACAATCAAAATAAGCAACAACTAACATACATGGAACTATTTTCGCAATTTGATACCTGGGTGGCGCTACTAACCCTAACTTTCTTAGAGATTATTCTCGGAATTGACAACATCATCTTTATTTCTATTGCTACCAACAAACTGCCACAAAAGGACCAAAAGAAAGCGACCAATCTTGGCTTGATGCTCGCAATGGTATTTCGTATTATTTTATTACTAGGTGTCTCTTACTTAATTGCGATGAAAGATCCTATTTTTTCTTTAGACAACGGTTGGATAACCACACATATTACAGGGCAGAGCATCATCTTATTCCTAGGAGGTCTGTTTTTATTATACAAAAGCACTAGTGAAATCCACCACAAAGTAGAGGGAAATACTGATGAGGAGACTACTCTAAGTCTAAAAACAGGTTCTTTTTCTAAGACCATCTTACAAATTGTATTGATCGACATCGTATTTTCATTTGACTCAGTATTGACAGCAGTAGGAATGACTAATGGAACTGAAGGCGCATTGACTATTATGATCGTTGCTGTAATCGTTTCTATGTTGATCATGTTGTTGTTTGCCAATCCTGTTGGTAAATTTGTCAACAAGCACCCTACGATACAAATGTTAGCTTTATCCTTTTTAATTTTAATTGGATTTATGTTGATTACAGAAGGGGCACATTTGGCACACACTACTATATTCAATCAAGAAATTGGTGCTATACCCAAAGGATATCTTTATTTTGCAATCGCATTTTCGTTAGGAGTTGAAGCGCTAAACATGAAAATACGCAAAAATAAATCCTAGGTGAAAACAACTATTGTTCAAAACGCATCCTCATCTAAAAGAGTCTATTTTATAGATATTATTAGGTCTGTTGCAATTTTAATGATGTTGGAAGGACACTTTATCACGTTTTCCTTAGCACCTATTTTTCGAGATGACAACCATCCTGTTTATGCGTTTTGGAAATTTACAAGAGGGCTCACCGCTCCTATCTTTTTTTCTATATCAGGTATTATTTTCACGTATTTATTATTAAAAAACAAACACAAAGGATTTGCCAATGTTCGCCTAAGAAAAGGAGCTAAAAGAGGATTTATTTTGATCATCATCGGTTTTTTGTTGCAAATCAAACTATTCAAAGCACTCCTATCTGACATACCATTGTTTACAGAGCTCTTTTATATTTACCACGTATTGCACTGTATCGGTACCTGCATGCTCGTTGTGATTCTAATATATTTACTGCAAAACTATCTCATCAAAATCCCTCTTGGAATCATGTTATTCCTATTATTTATTTCGGTATTTGTGACTACTCCTACACTACGGGCTTTGGATTATACAGAAATCCCTAGATTCTTTGAAAACATTCTCATTACCAGCCTAAACACAGAAAAAAAAGTATCTGTATTTCCGATGTTTCCGTGGAGTGGGTATTACTTTTTTGGTGGGGTAATTGGAAGTATCCTATATAAAATCAAACGCTACGGAAATAGTTTTGTTTTTGCTATTGCACTTTTACTATTGGGTTATACACTCCATGTATCCTACTATGAAATACTTAAATATTGCAGTCCTTACTTGGAAGCAGTAGGCTTTGAATGTATATTACCTGTTTACGAAATAGCGCGAGTTGGACAGGTTTCTATAATTATCGCAATAGTTTTACTCTTTTATAAGATAACATCAACCCTACCAACCATTCCCAAAACTACTTTTGTTCGAAATAGCTTTTATACAAGCATAGCCATAAGTTTACTCCTAGCAATACTTATTAACTCACAAGAAACAAAGCACTATGGATGGACAGTGGCAAGTTATACTTTCTTTTTTGGTGCTGTAGTACTTTTACTCGGAAAATTAATCGGATGGAACAAAACCTTATTTTATGCCATAGGACAAAACACATTGGTAATCTATGTGGTCCATGTCGTTATTTTGTATGAAGGGTTTTTGGGGATTCCATTTATCACCTATTGGAAAGCATCACTCTCCCCTTTTGTGGCAATCTCAGGAGCTATTCTCTTTGTGTTTTCTTTTGTATTATTGGCAAAACATATCGATTGGATTGAAAATTCAATCGCTAGTTATTATAGAAACAAAACCAAAAAACACTTCTTAAAACTTGTGGGGTATACGTTTAAAAAATAAACCAACACAACTAGGAATACTGCGTTAAAATTATCCTATGATATTCACTTAACGAAGTCTAAAAATTAAACTTTATTTTGTAAGTTTGTCCTTTCAAAAATCAATGCTTTCGGGCATGTAATATTTTCGTATCAATGATTTTATTTTTTCAACGCGAAACTACGGTATACGCGGTACAGACAACAGAATTATCTCAAGAAAACATTCAAAAATTGACCTGGCTCTTCGGCAATGCAACTCAAATAGACGCACCGACAATGCCAGGTTTTTTTATAGGACCTCGCAAGGAAATGATTACTCCTTGGAGTACCAATGCTGTTGAAATTACTCAAAACATGAGTATTGAAGGAATTGTGCGTATCGAAGAATTTACAGAGGTTGAAAACAAATACGCAGCAATAGACCCTATGTTGCAAGTTTTGTACACAGACTTAAACCAAGAGATTTTTAACGTAGAGGTAACACCTGAAGCAGTATTGCCTATCGAAGATATTGCTGCTTTTAACGTTCAAGAAGGGTTGTCATTGAGCGATGAGGAAGTTGCTTACTTGGAAGAGCTTTCAGAAAAAATTGGAAGAAAATTGACAGACTCTGAAGTTTTTGGTTTTTCACAAATCAACTCAGAACACTGTAGACATAAGATTTTCAATGGAAATTTTGTCATTGATGGAGAAGAAAAAGACATTTCTCTATTCAAAATGATTCGTAAAACTTCAGAAACGCATCCCAATGGAATTGTTTCTGCTTACAAAGATAATGTAGCCTTTGTAAAAGGACCAAGAGTAGAACAATTTGCTCCTAAATCTGCTGACAAAGCAGATTTTTACGAAACAAAAGAATTTGACTCGGTAATTTCACTAAAAGCCGAAACACATAACTTCCCGACAACAGTAGAACCTTTCAATGGTGCTGCTACTGGTTCTGGTGGAGAAATCAGAGACCGTTTGGCAGGTGGAAAAGGATCTTTACCTTTGGCGGGAACTGCAGTATACATGACATCTTATTCTCGTTTGTCTCAAAACAGACCCTGGGAAACGATGGAAGAACGTCCATGGTTGTACCAAACACCGATGGACATTTTAATCAAAGCTTCTAACGGAGCTTCTGACTTTGGAAACAAATTCGGACAGCCTTTGATTTCAGGATCTTTGTTGACTTTTGAATTTGACGAAGGAGAAAGAAAACTCGGATTTGATAAAGTGATCATGCAAGCAGGTGGTATCGGATATGGAAAAGCCGAACAAGCATTGAAAGACACCCCTAAAAACGAAGACAAAATCGTTATTCTAGGTGGAGACAACTACCGAATTGGTATGGGTGGTGCTGCAGTTTCTTCTGCAGACACTGGAGATATGGACAGCCAATTGGAATTGAACGCTGTACAACGTTCCAACCCAGAAATGCAAAAAAGAGCTGCCAATGCCGTTCGTGGTATGGTAGAAAGTGATAAAAACCCAATAGTATCTATTCACGATCACGGAGCAGGTGGACACCTCAACTGTTTGTCTGAATTGGTTGAAGATACTGGAGGAAAAATCGACTTAGACAAATTACCAGTTGGTGACCCTACTCTTTCTGCGAAAGAAATCATTGGAAATGAATCTCAAGAAAGAATGGGATTGGTTATCAACGATAAAGACATTGACTTCTTACAACGTGTAGCCGATAGAGAACGCTCTCCAATGTATACTGTTGGAGATGTTACAAATGACGACCAATTTACATTCCAGTCAAAAACAACGGGTGAAAAGCCTATGGATTTGGCTATGAATGATATGTTCGGAAGTTCTCCTAAGACAATAATGAACGATACAACCGTGGAAAGAAATTACGAAGCATTACAGTACGACGCTTCCAACATCCACGAATATCTAGAAAATGTATTGCAACTTGAAGCAGTCGCTTGTAAAGACTGGTTGACAAACAAAGTAGACCGTTGTGTAGGTGGTAAAGTAGCTAAGCAACAAACTGCGGGACCTTTACAATTGCCTCTAAATGATGTAGCGGTAATGGCATTGGACTACAAAGGAAAAGAAGGAATTGCCACTAGTATTGGACACGCACCTGTAGCGAGTTTGATCGACGAAGTTGCAGGATCAAGAAATGCAATTGCAGAGGCTTTGACTAACTTGGTATGGGCTCCTTTGGAAGACAAACTGAAATCTGTCTCGCTTTCTGCTAACTGGATGTGGCCCTGTAAAAACGAAGGAGAGGATGCGCGTTTGTTCAATGCAGTTGAAGCTGTTTCTGACTTCGCTATTTCCCTTGGTATCAATATCCCAACCGGTAAAGACTCTTTATCGATGAAACAAAAATACGCTAACGAAGACGTAATTGCACCTGGAACTGTAATTATTTCTGCTGCAGCACACTGTGACGATATCAACAAAGTTGTTGAACCGGTATTGAAAAATGTCGCAAACAATAAAATATACCACATTGACTTTTCTGGAGATGCTTTCAAATTAGGAGGATCTTCGTTTGGACAAGCTATAGACGGTATTGGTAACGAAAGTCCTACCATCAAAGATGCAGCACAATTCAAAACAACTTTTAACACGCTGCAACAGTTAATCAAAGAGGAGCGAATCTTGGCAGGACATGATATATCTGCTGGTGGTTTGATCACGACTTTGTTGGAAATGTGTTTCCCTCAAAACGGAGTAACTGCCAACATAGATATCTCTAACTTGAAAGAATCAGATACCATCAAAGCTTTGTTCTCTGAAAACAGCGGTGTGGTAATACAAACTGTAGATACGGAAGTTGAAAAAATATTAACTGACAACGGAATTGCCTTTACTTTAATTGGTGAAGCAGTAGCAGGAGACAATTTGACCGTTAAAAACAACGAAGAAGTCCAAGAATTTAATATCGCTTATTTACGTGACATATGGTTTGGAACTTCGTATTTGTTGGACGACAAGCAAACTGCCAATGGTTTGGCAACTGCGAGATTTAACAATTACAAAGAACAACCGTTGGCCTTTGAATTTCCAAAACACTTTACAGGAATACTTCCTACGAATGATTTCTCTAAAGAAAGACCCAAAGCAGCAATCATTCGTGAAAAAGGTTCGAACTCCGAAAGAGAAATGGCAAACGCAATGTACTTGGCAGGTTTCGATGTAAAAGACATCCACATGACCGACTTGATTTCAGGAAGAGAAAACTTAGAAGATGTTCAGTTTATCGGAGCTGTAGGTGGATTCTCGAACTCAGATGTATTAGGTTCTGCAAAAGGATGGGCCGGTGCATTCTTATACAATGAAAAAGCCAAAACAGCCTTAGAAAACTTCTTTAAAAGAGAAGACACACTTTCTATCGGAATCTGTAATGGATGTCAATTATTCGTTGAATTGGGCTTGATCAATCCTGACCACGATGAAAAACCTAAAATGGGACACAACGATTCTCAGAAGCACGAAAGTGCCTTTACTTCTGTAAAAATTCAAGACAACAAATCTGTGATGTTGCACAGTCTTTCTGGAAGCACACTAGGTGTATGGATTTCTCATGGTGAAGGAAAGTTCAACCTGCCATACGCAGAAGACAAATACAATATCGTAGCTAAATATGGTTACGAGGGTTACCCTGCCAATCCTAATGGTTCAGACTTCAATACAGCCATGATGACTTCAAACGACGGACGTCACCTCGTGATGATGCCACATATCGAACGTTCAATTTTCCAATGGAACTGGGCCAACTACCCAAACGGAAGAAAAGATGCGGTATCGCCATGGTTAGAAGCTTTTGAAAATGCTAAGAAATGGTTGACTCAAAAATAAGTCACAGTACTACTACATATCAAAAAAGCCTTGCTGATTTTCAGTAAGGCTTTTTGCTTTTCTACTTGATGGCAAATATACAATTGAATGGTTTGCAGTATAGACAGACATTAAATATAGTGACTTTTAGTTCGTAAATCAGTGCCCTCCTTGTCAAAAATGGATGTATAACTCATCTCAATGGTCAATTGTATTTTGAAAGTCTAATTGACTGTGAATGTTACCTACTTTGATATCTTTTACTTCTGTATCAATCTCTTATTCTAAAACACATAGCTATTGATTATTGCTTTTATTTAATATATCAATTTATACAAATCACGCTGACTACCATCTTCTTCACATTTGACGAGTGCTAACAACTCATTTCTTATCTATAAAGAACTCATAGAATTACATGATATATGAGTAAACATACTATTTTAAAGTTTCAGAAAACACTTCCTCTAAAACCAAAATCTCAAAAATTCATGTTTTGAGAACAAAAATATACGTCTCGCAATACTACAAAGTAGCTTTTCCCAAAGGAATTTTCCGGAATTGGTAATACACTCCTATTAAGGAAATCAATGCAGTGGCAAAAGTAAATAGCAATCCGATGGCCACAGAAGTACCTGCTTCATAGTGCAACCATGCAGAAGCCTTGTAAAATATATATTCTCGAATTCCTATACCTGCAAAGGAAATAATAGAAAGTACCACAGAGACCAAAAACACGAAAAGGTAGGCAAACAAATAGTCCTGCGCTTCGTAATTGTATACCAACAAAGCAATACTGAGCAATTGTAAGGACTGAATTCCTAAAGAAAATAGCAACCCTTTTGCAAACACAGCTTTGAAAGAGGGAAAAAACTGCCGGTTGAATAGCCAGGAAACTAAAATAATAGCCATCAAAACGATTCCCAACAACAGTCTAAAAACCCATAAAGAAATTGGAAGTAGCTCGGTGTTAGAAAATGCAAAAGCTAAAATTACGAGTAAAACTCCAATTGCAGTCAATCCTGAAAAACGATCTACAAACAATGCCGCAGTCAATTTCTTAGCATTCCAATCAAATTGTTTGTGCAATACATATACTTTGTAGGCATCTCCTCCTATCCCTCCAGGAATAAAAAAGTTGTAAAACATTCCGATAAAGTACAGTATCAGATTGCTTTTGGAAGATAAATTAAAAGAAACAGTATGAAAATAGACATTGAGCCTTAAAGCAGACAACCATTGGGATAGTAAAAGGGCCAAGGTACTCAATAACAAAAAACATTTGTTGCTTTCTTCCAAGCGTTCCCAAACTATATTCAGTGGAATTTTGGTAAAAACCAAGTACAAACAAAAAACGCTGACTCCTATTTTGATAATAGTACTCAGCGTTTTTTTTAGTGTTTTATTTTTAGCTTTCTGACTCAAAAGAAGTTACTTTTCGAATGTTAAAAGGACGCTTGCTCTGAGACTCGTAATACGTTTTCATCAAAAGATCAATCACGATACCAATCGTAAAAAATTGAATCCCCATGATCAACATCATCACCCCTATAGTGAATAGTGGTCTCGAGCCGATGTCTTCTCCGCAAATAAATTTCACATAAGTAAGGTATATCTCAATCAGTATTCCTATTCCAAAGGTCAACAATCCTATGTTTCCAAAAAGGTAAATAGGTTTTTGTAGGTATTTTCTTTGGAAGAGTAATAACAACAAATCGTTGACTACTTTGAAAGTTCTTCCCAAGCCGTATTTAGACACCCCAAATTGACGTGCGTGGTGTTTTACAGGTACCTCCGAAATACGTGCACCATTCATATAGGCTAAAAGCGAAATAAAACGGTGCATTTCTCCGTACAAATTCAAATCTTTGGCCGTTTCTCTCGTAAATATCTTGATAGCACAACCGTGGTCTGTGATATTCAAACCTGTAGTTTTACGAATGATAAAATTGGCTATTTTTGAAGGAAGCGTTCGTACAAAATTATCTTTTCGCTTGGCTCTGATTCCAGTAATCATATCCAAATCATCTTCAATCAATTTGTCCAACATTTTCGGTAGATCCGTTGGGTCATTTTGCAAATCACCATCCATCGTAATGATATAGTCACCTTTGGCAATATCAATCCCTGCGGCAATTGCAGAACTCTGTCCATAGTTTCTCCGCAATTCTACCAACACCACTTTTTCATTGTTTAATGACTTGATCACCTTTCTCGTGTTGTCGGAGGAACAATCATCAATATAAATGATTTCATATTGGTAGCCATCCAAACCACGTTCGATATGGTCTGTTAGTAATTGTACATTTTCTTCTTCGTTATACATTGGTACAACTACAGACAAAAGACTTGTTTTACTCATAAAATAGGTCGTTAAAAAAGCAAAAGTAAGTTAATATTTTGAGAGTTACTTTATCTCTAAAAAAAATATTGAAAGAATGAATTTTCCCTTCACAAACGCTATAATATATGTAAGTTTGTCTTAAAAAACATTAAAATGCAAAAATACAGCACTTCAGTAACTCTTTTATTTGTACTTCTCGCGGCTGTTTATGGTTTGGGTCTGT
>JBMZVD010000043.1:0-17423 GCA_049625305.1 Flavicella sp. | reverse complement strand
CTTATTGGGTATTGCCTATTCCTAACCAATTTGGTTCTTTATGGGTAAACTTTAATTCGCCATTGCTTTGGGATGTATTTGCAATATCAACATATCTTTCAGTATCTCTAGTGTTCTGGTGGACGGGTCTGTTACCTGACTTTGCCATGTTGAGAGATCGCGCTGTAAAGCCTTTCCAAAAGAAAATATATGCTCTGTTAAGTTTTGGATGGTCTGGTAGAGCTAAAGATTGGCAACGTTTCGAAGAAGTGTCGTTGGTGTTGGCCGGATTGGCAACTCCTTTGGTACTATCGGTACACACGATTGTATCTATGGACTTCGCTACTTCTGTAAACCCAGGATGGCACTCTACAATATTTCCTCCTTATTTCGTAGCGGGAGCTATCTTTTCTGGATTTGCGATGGTACAAACATTGTTAGGAATTATGCGTAAGGTGACCAATCTTGAAAATTATATCACACGTTTACATGTAGAATACATGAACATGGTAATTATGTTGACAGGTGGTATTGTAGCTGTTGCATATGCATCAGAGTTCTTTATCGCTTGGTACACTGGTTCACCATATGAAAACTTTACGTACATGTCAGTTGGTGGTGCAACAGGTGCCTACGGATGGGCATTCTGGTCATTGATCTTGTTCAATATTGCAATCCCTCAGTTGTTGTGGATACGTAAAATACGAGTAAGTTTCATCGGATCTTTCCTTATCTCTATTGCTATTAACATTGGAATGTGGTTCGAGCGTTTTGATATTATTGCAATTGTATTGAGTAAAGGTCATTTGCCATCTACTTGGAACCGTTTCGAGCCTACCTTCGTTGATGTGGGTATCTTTATCGGAACGATTGGGTTCTTCGGAGTGTTGTTTTTATTGTACGCAAGAACATTCCCTGTAATAGCTCAAGCCGAAGTAAAATCAATTATGAAAGTATCAGGAGAACATTATAAAAAATTAAGAGACGCAAGCCATGAGTAATAAAGTTATACACGCATTTTACAACGATGACGATGTCTTAATGGATGCCGTTAAGAAAGTCAAAGGAGCAAACCATCATATTGATGAAGTATTTACACCTTTTCCTGTACACGGATTAGACAAAGCACTTGGTTTGGCTCCAACACGATTGGCAATTACTGCTTTTCTTTTTGGAATTACTGGTTTGTCTTTTGCTATTTGGATGACAAATTACATGATGATCGATAACTGGCCTCAAGACATTGGAGGTAAACCAAATTTTAGCTGGGCTGAAAACATGCCAGCTTTCGTACCTATCATGTTCGAATTAACAGTGTTCTTTGCTGCACACCTTATGTGTATCACTTTCTTCATGAGAAGTAGATTGTGGCCTTTTAAACAAGCAGAGAATCCTGATGTAAGAACTACTGATGATCATTTTCTTATGGAAATATCAGTTCATAATAATGAAGAAGAACTAACTTCTTTATTGAATGAAACAGGTGCTGTAGAAATTAATATTATTGAAAAGGAATAAACTCATGAAGAATACACTATTAAAAATTTCAACATTTTTATTCGTAGCTGTTGTGGTTACTTCCTGCGGCGATAATACAAAACCAAATGTAAGATACATGCCAGATATGTATAAATCTGTAGCATACGAACCTTACGGTGCAAGTGCACCTTTTGCCAATGGTATAGTTGCGCAAAAGCCTGCAAAAGGAACTATCGCTCGTGGACAAGTTCCCTACGATTATCCAGATACCAATGAAGGATATGAAGATGCTAAAATAAATTCTAAGTCACCATTGACTGTTCATACAATCAACAGTGAAAGAGGTAAGTCACTTTACGGTATTTACTGTGTTGTATGTCACGGAAAAAAAGGAGATGGTCAAGGTCCACTTGTGAAACGTGAGAAGTTTCTTGGAGTTCCTAATTACAAAGATAGAGACATTACAGAAGGAAGTATTTACCATGTTTTAATGTACGGTAAAAACTTGATGGGTTCTCATTCATCTCAGTTGACTATAGAAGAGCGTTGGCAAGTTGTAAATCACGTTCAAACGCTTAGAAACGATTTATTGAAATAATAGAAATTTAGTTCACATTGCGGCTTGTAGTTTCAATGATTGACTAACCACTAAAAACGAACAAACAAATGTATCAGTTTTCAGGAAAAATTAAAACAGTAGCCTTGGCACTTATGATTGTTGGAGCACTTGGAATCATCTCAGGTTTCTTTATGACTCCAAGCTCAGTTGCTGAAGTAAAAGAGCACCTTCATAATGCTCACAACGCTCATGGAAATCATGCACAGCATGCTGCACCTTCACATGATAATGCACATCAAGATGTTCATGCATCTGAAGAAGTTCATAAAGAAATTCATGACGAAGCTGTACATGCCGATGCACATGCAAACAATGCATCACATGGTGATGCGGATCACAAAGCCGCTCATGTAGATGTTTCTCATGAAGATGCTCACGCAGAGCATGTATTCCACCAACTAAAAAACAGACCTTGGGCAGCGTTTTATGTTGCTTTGTTGTTCTTTTTAGGTGTCACTTTATTGGTAATGACTTTTAATGGAATTCAACGTGTGGCTCAATCTGGTTGGTCTATCGTATTGTTCAGAGTTATGGAAGGAATCAGTGCGAACTTAGTTCCTGTTTCAATCATTTTCTTGATTTTTGTTGCTCTTACGGTTTTTCATGCCCACCACCTTTTTGTATGGATGGAGCCTGGTGTTGTAGACCCTACTAGCGATAACTACGATGCATTGATTCACGGTAAAGAGCTTTGGTTAAATGTTCCTGGATGGACTATCAGAGCAATCATCTACATCTTAGGATGGAATGCTTATAGATATTACACTAGAAAGTACTCTTTGGCTCAAGACAATGCAGGAGATCTAGTAAACTACTATAAAAACTTTAAAATTACAGTAGGATTTTTAGCATTTTTCATGTTCTCAGAGTCTATGATGGCATGGGATTGGATTATGTCACTTGATCCTCACTGGTTCAGTACTTTGTTTGGATGGTATGTTTTGGCCACTTTCCTAGTTTCAGCTGTAACTGTTATTGCCATGGTAACAATTTACCTTTACTCAAGAGGGCATTTACCATTAGTAAACGATAGTCATATCCATGATTTAGCTAAATTCATGTTTGGTTTCAGTATTTTCTGGACATACTTATGGTTCTCTCAGTTTATGTTAATTTGGTATTCAGACATGCCAGAAGAGACAACGTACTACATGCAACGTTTTGAAGAGTTTAAATTACCTTTCTTGTTGATGGTACCAATGAACTTTATTTTCCCAGTACTATTATTGATCAACAGTGATTACAAACGCATTCCAAATTTCTTGATTGGAGCTGGTGTTGTAATTTTATGCGGACACTATTTGGATTTATTTGTGATGATAATGCCTGCTACTGTTGGAGGAGAATGGTTTATCGGTGTTCCTGAAATTTCATCAATTTTATTCTTTACTGGAATATTTATATATGCAGTATTCTCAACTATTGCAAAAGCACCATTGGTAGCGAAAGGAAATCCATTTTTACATGAAAGTGAAACTTTCCATTACTAATTAGAATTTTAAACAATACAACGGTTAGTTTTATTAAATTTGCCGTTACATTATCAATTAAATACAAAAAGAACATATGCTAGCTTTATTTTACATTTTTATAGCTGTTGCAGTAGCACTAGGAATTTGGCAGATTAATAGAATCACTAGTTATAGAAAGACGATATTAAAAAACGCTAATAACGAGGACGTAGTTGCTATTGCAAAAGCGGATGAAAACCCTATTGCAACAGAAAAAGACAACGACATGCATGGAAAATTCTTTTTGGTTTTCCTAGTGGCTTTCTACCTTTTAATGGGGTATTGCCTTTTCTTTTTGAATGACATTATGTTGCCTGAATCAGCTTCTATTGAAGGTGAAAATGATGATAAATTATTTGCTATTTCGTTTATCCTAATCGGTATAGTTCAGTTCATCACACAAGGTTTCTTATTTTATTTTTCTTTCAAATACCGTGGTATCAATAATAGAAAGGCTTTTTTCTATGCTGATAGTCACAAACTTGAATTGATTTGGACTACGATTCCAACGATTGTATTGACTGCGCTGATTGGTTATGGTTTGTATACTTGGAATACCGTAATGGATCTTTCTGATGTTGAAAACCCTATCGTTGTCGAAGTATATGCCCAACAGTTTAACTGGCAAGCTCGTTATGCTGGTGCTGACAATACTTTGGGACGTGGAAATGTTAGAAATATTAAAGGTATCAATACATTAGGGATTGATATGACTGATGAAAACAGTGCTGATGATATTCCAGTAAGAGAATTACATTTACCTAAAGGAAGAAAAGTGGTATTTAAATTCCGTTCACAAGATGTATTGCATTCAGCATACATGCCTCACTTTAGAGCTCAAATGAACTGTGTTCCCGGAATGGTTACCGAATTTGGTTTTACACCTAAATTCACTACCGAGGAAATGAGAGTACAAGAAGAAACTGTAAGAAAAGTTAAAGGAATCAACAAAATCAGAAAAGAAAAAGGTGAAGACCCTTATGTTTTCGATTATCTTTTGTTATGTAATAAGATATGTGGAGCATCTCACTACAACATGCAAATGAAAATTGTAGTTGAAGAAGAAGATCAGTTCTACAGTTGGTTAAAACAACAAGCAACGATAACTGAATTGGTAAATAATTAATTCTTTTCCAAGATTTATAGTTCGTATTAAATAAAAAATATAAAGAATCGTTCGTATCTTTGCAAAACAGGACGATTCACTTTTAAAATAAATTATATATTATGTCAGAGCATCACCATAAAGAAACTTTTGTAACTAAATATATATTTAGTGAAGACCACAAAATGGTTTCTAAGCAGTTCTTGATCACCGGTATCATTATGGGTGTGATTGGAGTATTTATGTCTATGTTATTTCGTTTGCAGATAGCTTGGCCAGAGCATTCTTTTTCATTGATTGAAGCATTTCTAGGTCACCACCAAACTGATGGTGTAATGGATCCAGATATGTATTTAGCTTTGGTAACTATCCACGGTACAATCATGGTATTCTTTGTATTGACTGCTGGATTGAGTGGAACTTTTAGTAATTTATTGATTCCTTTGCAAATTGGAGCACGTGACATGGCATCTGGTTTTATGAATATGATTTCTTACTGGATGTTCTTTGTTTCTAGTGTTATTATGGTTATTTCATTGTTTGTTGAAGCAGGTCCTGCTTCTGCTGGTTGGACAATTTATCCTCCTTTGAGTGCTCTACCGCAAGCAATTCCTGGTTCAGGAACTGGAATGACTTTATGGTTAGTTTCTATGGCTATTTTCGTAGCTTCATCTTTGATCGGTTCGTTGAACTACATCGTAACGATTTTAAACTTGAGAACTAAAGGAATGAAGATGACTCGTTTGCCTTTGACTATGTGGGCTTTCTTTATTACTGCGATTATCGGAGTTGTATCTTTCCCTGTATTGTTATCAGCAGCACTTTTACTAATATTTGATAGAAGTTTTGGAACATCATTCTACTTATCTGATATTTTTATCAGCGGTGAAGTATTACACTATCAAGGTGGATCTCCTGTATTGTTTGAACACTTGTTTTGGTTTTTAGGACATCCTGAAGTATATATTGTATTATTACCTGCCTTGGGAATCACTTCAGAAGTAATTGCTACCAATGCGCGTAAACCTATTTTTGGTTATCGAGCTATGATTGGTTCTATTATGGCGATTGCATTCTTGTCAACTATCGTTTGGGGTCACCACATGTTTATCTCAGGAATGAATCCATTCTTAGGATCGGTATTTACCTTCACTACGTTGTTGATTGCAATTCCTTCTGCTGTAAAATCATTTAACTATATTACTACATTGTGGAAAGGTAATCTTCAGATGAACCCTGCAATGTTATTTTCCATCGGATTAGTTTCTACTTTTATAACTGGAGGTCTTACAGGTATTGTTTTAGGAGATAGTGCTTTAGATATCAATGTT
Source organism: Flavicella sp. (assembly GCA_049625305.1). Taxonomy (GTDB): domain Bacteria; phylum Bacteroidota; class Bacteroidia; order Flavobacteriales; family Flavobacteriaceae; genus Flavicella. The sequence continues at coordinate 11,399 of JBMZVD010000043.1, read as the reverse complement.
CATGACACTTATTTCGTAGTAGCTCACTTTCACTTAGTAATGGGTGTATCTGCGATTTACGGTATGTACGCAGGTATTTATCACTGGTTCCCAAAAATGTATGGAAGAATGATGGACAAAACTTTAGGATACTGGCATTTCTGGATTACAGCTGTTGCTGCATACGGAGTTTTCTTCCCAATGCATTTTATCGGTCTAGCTGGTTTGCCTAGAAGATATTATTCAAACACTGCTTTTCCATTATTTGATGATTTATCTGACGTTAATGTTGTTATTACAATTTTTGCATTGATTGGTGGAGCTGCACAAGTTATTTTCCTTGTTAACTTCTTTATGAGTATGTACAGAGGTAAAGTTGCAAGTCAAAACCCATGGGATTCTACTACTTTAGAATGGACTACTCCAGTTGAACATATTCACGGAAACTGGCCAGGTAAGATTCCAGAAGTACATCGTTGGGCTTATGATTATAGTAAGCCAGGACATGATGAAGATTTTATCATGCAACATGTACCTCTAAAAGAAGGAGAAGAAGAATCTTAATCGATTCATACTATATACAAGCTACTAGTTTTCTAGTAGCTTTTTTTTAACACAAAAATTCTATTTAGTAAGAGTGCTATTTTTATCTCATTCTTGGTTTGTTTATCTTCGTATAATAATAAAGTATCCTTCTCTATGAATGAAAGTCTAAATCCAAATAATTCCAATTTTTCTAATGAAGAACACGACATTGAGAAAAAGTTACGTCCCTTATCTTTTGACGATTTTACAGGACAGGAACAAGCTTTGGAAAATCTTAAGATATTTGTAGAAGCCGCCAACCGTAGAGGAGAAGCTTTAGACCATACTTTATTTCACGGACCTCCTGGTTTGGGAAAAACTACTTTGGCGAATATTTTAGCCAATGAGTTAAATGCAGGTATAAAAATTACTTCAGGTCCGGTACTTGACAAACCTGGTGATTTGGCTGGACTCCTTACTGGTTTAGACGAACGTGATGTTTTGTTTATAGATGAAATACACCGTTTGAGTCCTATTGTTGAAGAGTATTTGTATTCTGCAATGGAAGACTACAAAATCGATATCATGATTGAATCTGGACCCAACGCACGTACTGTTCAATTAAATTTAGAACCTTTTACTTTAATTGGAGCTACGACGCGTTCCGGAATGTTGACCGCCCCTATGCGTGCACGTTTTGGTATCAGTAGTCGTTTGGAATATTATAAGACTGAATTACTCACAACGATCATTCAAAGAAGTGCAGCTATTTTAAATGCACCTATCTCTATGGAAGCTGCCATTGAAATAGCGGGTCGCAGTAGAGGAACACCTCGTATTGCAAATTCTTTATTGCGTAGGGTACGTGATTTCGCAGAAATCAAAGGAAATGGTACCATTACCATAGAAATTGCCAAATATGCATTGCAAGCCCTTCATGTTGACGCACATGGTTTGGATGAAATGGATAACAAAATCTTGACGACCATTATTGATAAATTCAAAGGAGGTCCTGTGGGACTTTCAACGTTAGCAACTGCTGTGAGTGAAAATGCAGAAACTATTGAAGAAGTGTATGAACCATTTCTTATTCAACAAGGGTTCGTTATTCGTACACCACGAGGAAGAGAAGTGACAGAATTAGCATACAAACACTTAGGAAGATCAAAAGGATCTTCACAAGGTGAATTATTTTAGTGTTTATCTATGAAACGATACATACCAATCTTGCAATGGATTAACAGTTACAATTCTTCTTTATTAAGAAAGGATGCATTGGCTGGAATCACTGTTGGTGTGGTTCTAATTCCTCAAGGTATAGCTTATGCAATGATTGCAGGATTGCCTCCCATCTATGGTTTGTATACTGCACTTGTTCCACAAATTATTTATTTACTATTGGGTACCTCTCCAAAAGTAGCTATTGGACCTGTAGCAATGGACTCTCTTTTGGTAGCTGCTGCTATTTCAGCACTTTCACTTACAAATTCAGATACTATAATTCAGGTAGCTCTTTTACTTGCATTTACTGTCGGCTTATTGCAGTTTCTACTTGGAATACTACGATTAGGATTTGTGGTAAATTTTCTATCCAAACCTGTCATCAGTGGTTTTACATCTGCCGCAGCAATCATTATTGGAATCAATCAATTGAACAACCTTTTAGGTATTTCAATGCCTAGAAGTACCCAGTTTCACGAGTTAATTGTATCTTTTTTCGACCTGTACAGTCAAACAGATTTAAAGACATTTTTGATTGGAGGCTTTTCAATACTTGTTTTATTTTGTATAAGAAAAATCAATAAAAATTTACCAGGTCCTCTTTTGGTAGTTGTTTTAGGAGTTTTAATTCTCAAATTTCAGTCTGATTATTTTTCAACTGTAGCAATTATCAAAGAAATCCCTTCAGGTTTTCCATCTTTTGCAGTTCCAAATTTTTCAAGCATCTCTTTTTCAGAGCTTTTACCTATTGCATTTACTTTGGCAATGATTGGTTTTTTAGAAACTGTGTCTATTGGGAAATCTATGGAATCATCAAAAGATATTTCACAAATAAGCCCCAACCAAGAACTGATAGCTTTGGGGTTTTCTAACATGTTGGGGTCTTTCTTTAAGTCCTATCCAGCAACGGCAAGTTTTTCACGTTCAGCTGTCAATCAAGATACGGGTGCTCGTTCAGGAATTGCTGCACTGTTTTCTGTTGCGGTTGTTGCGGCAGTACTTTTATTTTTAACACCTTTGTTTTATTTTCTACCTAAAACGGTACTCGCTGCAATCATCATTGTCTCCATTTTAAAACTTATAGACATAAGAGAAGCGAAGCGATTGTGGTCTACTGATCGAATTGATTTTTGTATGTTATTGGTCACTTTCATAGGGACTCTATTTTTTGGAATAAAAGAAGGAATTGGTGTAGGAGTTAGTTTGTCTTTAGTCATGATGGTGTATAGAACTTCAAAACCACACATAGCAGTACTCGGTAGGATTCCCAATACTGAGTTTTTTAGAAACAAGCAGCGATTTGATTCTGTAGAAATCAATGAAAAAGTACTGATATTGAGATTTGACTCACATTTGTATTTTGCGAATACTAATTATTTTAGGGACCAGTTGGACATCCTTTCCAAAGAAAAAGGATCTTCATTGCAACTCATCATCATAGATTGTGAATGTATCAATGGTCTTGACAGTACAGGAGCGGCAATGTGGAACGATCGTATTGACTTTTTTGCACAACAAGGGGTTAAAATATATTTTACAAATGCTAAAGGTCCCGTCCGAGATGCAATGACAAAGGCCGGAATCATCGATAAAATTGGAATTGAAAATTGTTTTATGAGCAATCAAAATGCCTTGTCTTTTTTTGAAACAGGAAAAAGAACAAACCATAAAAAATTAAGTGCTTATATTCAGCAAACCAACGATTGATACTGCTATTTTACTTCAATCTTTTTTTACTCTTTTTACCAAAATAATTTAGCAGGCTCTATACTTTATAGTTTCAGTTAAGAAATGTATTTTTGCATGCAATTATATACAGATTTTTTTTAAAAAATCATATTCAATAGATATGGAGTACACATTCAACACGATAGAAGAGAAATGGCAAAAGTATTGGGCAGAAAACCAAACTTTCAAAGCTGAGATAACAAGCAACAAACCAAAATACTATGTTTTGGATATGTTTCCTTATCCTTCTGGAGCTGGATTGCATGTGGGACACCCATTAGGTTATATTGCATCTGATATCTACGCACGCTACAAAAGACACCAAGGTTTTAATGTTTTGCATCCTCAAGGGTACGATTCTTTCGGTTTACCAGCTGAGCAATATGCCATACAAACAGGGCAACACCCTGCGATTACTACTGAAACTAATATTGCGACTTATAGAAAGCAATTAGATAACATTGGTTTTTCTTTTGATTGGTCTAAAGAAGTCCGTACTTCCAATCCAACGTATTACAAATGGACACAGTGGATTTTCATTCAATTGTTCAACTCATGGTACGATATAGACGCGGACAAAGCTCAAGATATCTCAGTTCTAGTGGAGTTGTTTGAAAATTCTGGAAACTTGGATGTCAATGCTGTTTCTGATGAAGACGTGCCTAGCTTTTCTGCGGCTGAATGGAACCAGTACGATGCAACTACGAAAGAAAATATCTTATTGCAGTACAGACTGACTTACTTGTCAGAGACAGAAGTAAATTGGTGTCCCGTTTTAGGAACGGTACTTGCCAATGATGAAATTGTAAATGGGGTTTCTGAAAGAGGAGGGCATCCAGTTGTTCGTAAAAAAATGAAACAATGGAGCATGCGAATTTCAGCGTATGCGCAACGTTTGTTGGATGGGTTGGAAAAAATTGACTGGCCACAGCCTTTGAAAGATTCTCAAACCAATTGGATAGGACGTTCTCAAGGAGCTTCTGTATCCTTTGATCTTGCTGATAAAAATATCAGTGAAAAAATAGAGGTGTTTACGACACGTCCTGATACTATTTTTGGTGTTACGTTTATGACATTAGCTCCGGAACATGAGTTGGTATCAAAAATTACAACTCCAGAACAAAAAAAGGATGTTGAAGCCTACATTGATGCTACTTCCAAACGAAGTGAGCGTGATAGAATGGCAGATGTAAAAACTATTTCAGGAGTATTTACAGGGGCTTATGCCTTACATCCATTTACGGGAGAAAAAATTGCCATTTGGATTGGAGATTATGTATTAGCAAGTTATGGAACAGGTGCTGTGATGGCGGTACCTTGTGGTGACCAACGTGACTGGGACTTTGCCAATCATTTTGGAATAGAAATAAAAAATATATTCGAGGGAGTAGATGTTTCTGAAGCTGCTTGTGAAGATAAAAGTGCTAAAATCGCGAATTCTGAATTTTTGACAGGATTGACAGTTAAAAAAGCGACAAAATTAGCCATCTACGAATTGGAGAAAAGAGGAGCTGGTGCTGGTAAAATAAATTATAGATTGCGCGACGCAGTATTTAGTAGACAACGCTACTGGGGAGAGCCTTTTCCTGTATTTTACAAAGACGGTCTGCCACAAATGATCGCTGCCGAACACCTACCTATTGTCTTACCAGAAGTAGAAAAATACCTACCAACTGAAGATGGAAAACCCCCTTTAGGAAATGCTACAGTATGGGCCTGGGATGCCACAAAAAACGTAGTAGTGTCTAACGAAAGATTGGGAGAAGATGAAGTATATCCTTTGGAATTGAATACCATGCCAGGATGGGCAGGAAGCTCATGGTATTTTAATCGATACATGGACCCTACAAACGATGGTGAATTTGTCAGTAAAGAAGCAGCTGATTACTGGAAAGAGGTAGATTTGTATATAGGTGGTTCTGAGCATGCAACAGGACACTTGTTATATGCGCGTTTTTGGCAAAAATTCCTATTTGATAAAGGACATCTTGCGGTAGATGAGTTTGCAAAAAAATTGATAAACCAAGGTATGATTCTTGGAACAAGTGCTTTCGTATACCGTTTGGATGGTGCGCAGACTTTCGTTTCCAAAGGGTTGATAAATGGTCAAAACGTACAACCGATTCACGTTGATGTTTCAATGGTAAACTCAGCTGATGAATTGGATATTGAGGCTTTTAAGAGTCATCCTATGAACAAAGACTTTAAAAATGCAACTTTTGAGTTGGAAGAAGGAGCCTATAAAGTTGGACGTGAGGTTGAAAAAATGTCAAAATCAAAGTACAATGTAGTCAATCCTGACGCGATTTGTGAAGAATATGGAGCAGACGCATTGCGTATGTTTGAAATGTTTTTAGGTCCTTTAGAGCAAGCAAAACCTTGGAAAACATCTGGAATCTCAGGGGTATACAGCTTTTTGAAAAAATTCTGGAAATTGTTCCATACCGAAACTGCTTTTGAAGTGTCAGATGCTGTAGCGACCAAGGAAGAATTAAAGACATTACACAAAACCATCAAAAAGGTACAAGAAGACATTGAAAACTTTTCTTTCAATACATCTGTGAGTACGTTCATGATTGCCACGAATGAGTTGGCAGCAATGAAGTGTAACAAGCGAAGTGTTTTAGAACCTATGTTGGTGTTATTGTCACCTTATGCTCCTCATATCACTGAGGAATTATGGAATAAATTGGGGCATACAGAGTCTATTGCTACTGCACCTTTTCCAACCTTTGATGAGAGTCATTTGGTGGAAAGCACAAAAGTATATCCTATTTCATTCAACGGTAAAATGCGTTTTACTCTAGAATTAGACTTAAATTTGTCTAAGGATGATATCGAATCAATTGTAATGGCTCACGAAAAGACGATAGCTCAATTGTCAGGAAGAACTCCCAAAAAAATCATCATCGTACCAGGAAAAATTGTAAACATTGTAGGCTAGTCCTTCTTATAATATAAGATTATGAAAATCAATACAACACTTTATGTTTCAATTCTATTACTTTTGTTCAGTGCTTGTGCAACAGAGGAAGAGAAAATGAACAAGTACATAACAGGTAAATGGAAAACTACTTATGTGAGTTTAGAAATGCCTTCTTATAAGAATAGAGATACTTTAGTGGCTTACAATATTGATTTTTTAAATCCTGACGATGCGGAAGCCAATGCAATTGGAGAGACGTTCAGTTTACACAATGCTGATGGGTCTTTTAAAACTTGGCAATCCAAAAGAGGTTTACCTCCAAGAACCGTAAGTCAAGGAAAATGGCGAGTTACTTTAGACTCTCTCTATTATACTTTTGCAAGTAGAGACAGAGAAACAACGGTTTCTTTTGGGTTGAAAAAAATTGAGGACGGCTTTTCCATCGAAGTACTTCAGGATAGAGACAATGATGGTGTTAAAGACGATACGTACTATTCAGAATCTGTGCGTGTTCCAGAAGACAACGATAAATAATTTATGGAGAAGATTCCTGTTTATATAGAGATCATTGGTTTGTTGGCAGCCTGTTTGACAACGACCTCTTTTGTACCACAGGTCTATAAAATATGGAAGACAAAATCTACTGAAGGTATTTCTTTGACCATGTTTTTGCTTTTTTTTGTGGGAGTGCTTTTATGGCTTTTTTACGGTTTGTATTTGAATAGCATAGCGATGACTATTGCCAATATTGTCACTGGATCTCTTGCCTTGGTAATCATCTATTACAAGTTGAAATTGAAGTGATTTTTTCCTTTAGAGTTGACTCAGACCTTTTACAATTGACCTTATTTGTTCTGTTACAATCTCACTTTCAATTTTAGATTTTGTAACTTTAACAGGTAGCTAATTATGAAAAGGATGAACTTTAAAAAATTATCACTTAGGACTAGGATCTTTTTTTCTATGATCTTTTTGATATTATTGACCTATGTTTTGATAGCTTTCATTACTATTAGGCAATATCATCAACAAACCTCAAAGTACAATTCAGGAAGATTTGAAAGAAAAGAAAGAGCCACACGTTTGAATATTTCTCATGTTTTGGGGAATGCTTCAACGCCATTAAATTCTGAGAAATTGTTGCAAGTTTTTTCCAAAAAAATCTTTCAAATATCAGAAGTTCACAAGTTAAATATTACCATATACAATCTCAACGGAACTCATATATTAAGTTCTGATAGCCTTAGCCAGACAAAAGATATCATTAGTAGTACTACTCTGAATAGGTTAAAAAACCAACATGACAAACGTTTGTTAGCAGCCACAAAAGATGAAGGAAATCAACTACAATCTTCATACACATATTTGTATGCCAATGACAAAATTCCAATAGGGGTTCTAAAATTGTATTATTTGCAAGACAATTCTGAACAAGATAAAAACTTAAAGGAATTTTTAATTCGAATGGCTGTTGTTTACTTGTTGATGTTTGTGATAGCTATTGTAATCGCATACTTCTTGTCAAGTTATATTACACATTCGTTAAAAACAATCATTGATAAAATTGACAAGACAGGATTGAATACCAAAAATGAAAAGATATTTATGGAAAACACATCTGTTGAGATTCAGAAGTTGGTTTCTTCCTATAATAATATGATTGACCAATTGGAAGAGAGTGCTTCTAAATTAGCAGCTTCTGAGAGAGAACAAGCATGGCGAGACATGGCCAAGCAAGTAGCCCACGAGATAAAAAACCCATTGACTCCCATGCGCTTGTCAGTACAAAGTTTTGAAAGGCGTTTCAATGCAGATGACCCGGAGATAAAAAACAAGCTCAAAGAGTATAGTGAAACACTGATACAACAAATAGATATAATGAGTTCCATCGCATCTGCGTTTTCAAATTTTGCTCAAATGCCAGTTCAAAAAAAGGAACATATCGAATTGGTAGCAGTGCTTAAAATGGCATTAGATATCTTTTCGGAAAATGCCATCAATTTTACAAGTGATGTAAAGGAAGCTTGGCTGTATTTGGATAAGAATCAGTTGATACGTGTGGTCACTAATATTGTAAAAAATGCTATTCAAGCGACAAAAGAATTGGAGAAGCAAGTAATTGATGTTTCATTACTTGACGAGAAAGCTTCCTTTGTAATTTTAGTTTCAGACAATGGTATTGGAATTGAAGAATCACTCAAGCCTTATATTTTTGAGCCTAGGTTTACAACAAAAACCAGTGGGATGGGCTTAGGATTGGCTATGTCTCAAAAAATAATAGAAGCCTATGGAGGTTCTATTACTTTTGTTTCTAAAATGGGAGAGGGAACAACTTTTACAGTGCGAATTCCTAAATCATAAGCTTCTTTTTTAGCGTTTTATTCCAATATCTCTGCAAAGAATATTTATATTGCATTACAAACTAAAACCAATATATCGCTATGGATTTTAACAATATTACAGTCACTATGCCTCAAAAAGGGATAGCTTTGGTAACGATCAATAGGCCTAAAAAATTAAATGCACTCAATAGTCAAACCATTTCCGAGTTGAGTACTGCCTTTACGAATCTTGAATCGCAATCTGATGTTCGCGTAATTGTATTGACTGGAGTCGGAGACAAAGCTTTTGTTGCAGGAGCCGACATTTCAGAATTTGCTCATTTTTCAAGAGAAGAAGGAGAAATTCTGTCTAAAAAGGGACAAGATTCATTGTTTAATCGCATAGAAAACCTAAGAAAACCAGTGATTGCTGCGATCAATGGTTTCGCATTGGGAGGAGGATTGGAATTGGCAATGGCTTGCCATTTTAGAATCGCATCAGAAAATGCGAAAATGGGATTGCCAGAAGTGTCTCTTGGTGTGATACCTGGTTACGGTGGAACTCAAAGACTGCCACAATTAATCGGAAAAGGAAGGGCTTTGGAGTTAATTGTCACAGGAGATATGATCGACGCAACTTCTGCTAAGGACTATGGACTCGTCAATCATGTTGTATCGCAAGAGGAACTTAAAGAAACCTGTTATAAAAAAGCAGTTAAGATCTTGCAGAATTCACCCAATGCAATTGCCAAGGCAATAGGGGCAGTAAACGCAAGTTTTAGAGAAGGTGTAGATGGCTACTCTGAAGAAATAGTTAATTTTGGTGCTTGTTTTGGAACCCCAGAATTTAATGAAGGAACCCAAGCTTTTCTCAACAAACGCAAAGCAAATTTTTAATCAAAAAATATGATATCCCCTTTTTTATGAAAAATATCCCCATTTTATTACTATTAGTCTTGAACTGTTCACTTGCATCTGTCAGCGCTCAAAATCGTCCTAACATTATATTAATGATGGCAGATGATTTAGGTTGGGGAGATACAGGATACAATGGAAACAAAATTATTCAAACACCTCATCTTGATCAAATGGCAGCCGAAGGAGTGCGTATGGATCGTTTTTATGCTGCTTCAGCGGTTTGTTCTCCTACAAGAGCGAGTGTATTGACAGGGAGAAACCCATACAGAACAGGAGTTTTTACAGCTAATCAAGGAATATTGAGACCTGAGGAGACTACACTGACTGAAATTTTAAAGCGGGAAGGGTATGCTACAGGACACTTTGGAAAATGGCATTTAGGTACACTTACTCATACAGAAAGAGATGCCAATAGAGGTAAACCAGGAAACCTAAAGAATTTTAACCCACCAAGTGAACACGGTTATACAGAAGCCTTTGTTACTGAGTCAAAAGTTCCTACGTACAACCCAATGATACATACAGACATTAAAAATCCCAAATCTCCTAAAAATGGAACACCTTACGGAACAAGCTATTGGGATATTGATGGGATCAAAGTGACTTCAAATTTAGAAGGAGATGACAGCCGTATAATTATGGATCGTGTTATACCATTTATTGACAAAGCAAAATCTGAGAACAAACCTTTTGTAGCTGTTGTATGGTTTCATACACCACACAAACCATGTGTTGCAGGGCCTAAGCATTTGGCACTTTACAAAGAACAGTCTTTGTCCATGCAACATTATGCAGGTTGTATTACTGCAATGGACGAACAAATAGGTCGTCTTAGAAAACACCTCGCAGCTCAAGGGATAAATGAAAATACCCTATTAACCTTTTGCAGTGATAACGGTCCTGAAAATGGAAATCCTGGTTCATCAGGTCCTTTTCGAGAGCGCAAAAGATCCATGCATGAAGGAGGAATTCGAGTTCCAGGTTTGTTGGTGTGGCCGGAAAAAATCAAAACACCTATCGTTAGCAATACTCCCTTTGTGACTTCAGACTATTTACCGACTATTCTAGATGCTCTTACTCTAAAACAAGACCCAAATATTGTATTGGATGGAGAAAGCATGTTGCCTATTTTATTAGGAGAAAAAGAAACCAGAACAGCTCCAGTGACCTGTATGCTGTCTTCTAAATTAGCCTCTCAAAATAAAAACTATAAACTGTATGCTGAAAATCAAATATACGAGCTGTACGATATGCAAAAAGACTCCTTAGAGGGGCAAAATATCGCGAACAAACATCCGGAATTGGTCAACGAGATGAAAGCTTCTTTTGTAGACTGGCTCTCTTCAGTTCAAGCTAGTTTTGAAGGGAAAGAATACGGAACTGTATCGTTGGAAAGAACAAACCAAAATTGGTCATCACCATTGATCAAAAAAACAAAAAAGAAAAAAAAGAAGAAGAAAAAGAAAGCTAAAAAGGAAAATAATTAAAAAAAGTATTCGATTAAAAAGCCCACTTAAAATTATCTAAGTGGGCTTTTTAGTAACTATTTCTTTCCTTCCCATTCTGCGTAAAACTGATCGAGGTAATCCAGCATAAATTGATGTCTTTCTTGTGCAATTTGTTTACCAGATTTAGTGTTCATTTTATCTTTTAGTAACAAAAGTTTTTCGTAAAAATGATTAATGGTAGGAGCGTTTGATTTTTTGTATTGCTCTTTGGTCATATTTAAATTGGGTTTGATAACTGGGTCGTACAATGCCCTATTTTTAAAACCACCATAA
>JBMZVD010000042.1:0-17448 GCA_049625305.1 Flavicella sp. | reverse complement strand
TAAAATATTTGTAAAAGTACAAAACCAAAAAAACCGCCAATTGGCGGTTTTTTTTTAGTTTTGATTTAAAATTTACAATTGCAAAGTCACTTGCAATTCAAATAAATTATCAATGGCTTTGTTTTTTAGATTGTCAAAGAAAGAAGCAGAACCATAACGAATGCCAAAAAGAGTTCTGTCAATTTTCAAAGTAGATTTTGCAATAGTACCATCGATTGTCATGTCAAACTCTATTGATTTTGTAATTCCTTTGATTGTAAAGTCTCCTGAAACTGAGTACATACCATTCTTAGAAGTCACTTTACTAAAGACGAGTGTAGCTGTCTCGTGATTTTCAACACCAAAAAAATCCTCAGAATTTAAATGACTTTCTAGGTTGGCTTTGGCTTTACCTTCTAAATCTGTAACAACTATGGACTTCATATCAACTATTACAGTTCCACCTATCAATCTTTCGTTTTCAAAATCCAAAAATCCTTCTTTTATTGACAAATTACCGGAATGTTGGCCCGTAATCTTCTTTCCTATCCAAAAGATCGAACTTTTTGCTGTATCTATATTTTTTGATACTTTTTTATCATTAGTAAAGGAAAAAGATAGTACTGCTATTGCTATTGCAGCAACTGATTTTAATGTTTTTAATTTCATCATATTATTATTATTAATTTACATGTACCTACATATAATGTCTATACAAATATAATTATTACATATTAAAAATACTAAAAAATATATTATTAATTAACGCATACCAATATAGTTGTATGTACAAATTTAAAGAAGGCATATAATTAACAAATGTTATTTTATTAATTTATATTTGATAACTTATGAGTAAATTATGTCCTTATTGTAAATCTTGTTATAGAAAGAAAAAGAAAAACAATGTGCTATTACAAATATTGAATGTTGAAAAGTATCGTTGCATGAGATGTTTAAATGTGTATTACTTTTCAAACACATTAAGAATTTCATTTAAAAGTTCATCACCAAAAAAAATAAAAATATGGAAGTAAAGAATCAACTAAAAAGAAGAACAGCATTGAATATTCATTCTAAAACTATTTCGAATATTCTTATTGCATCCAATTGGGTCAATGAAAAAAACACTATTTTTTTTAAGAATTACAATCTCTCATCACAACAATATACAATTCTCAAAACATTAAGAAGTCGTAGAGGTGTTCCTGCTTCATTAACTGAGGTACACGAGAGAATGATATCACGTATGAGTAATACAACACGACTTATAGATAAGTTAATTTTAAAAAAACTAGTCACGAAAAGTATCTGTGAAAAAAACAAGCGCAAAATTGAAATAATCCTTACTCCTTCGGGTCAAAAGATTTTGGCAGCTATAGACTTAGAAATAGATAATGTTGCTTTGAATATTACTAAAAATATAAATTTGAAGGAACATCTGATATTAAACGAACTCTTGGACAAATTGATTGGTGCCAATAAAGTATTTTCAAGATAACAAACGAAAGATTCATTTAAGAAAAACTATGTACGTATAACAAGGTAAACACATATGAAACTACGCTATAAATTAAAAAGGATCAAATTTTCATAAAAATAGTTTTAATTTTGACAAATACTACTTTTTAAAAGTCAAACCTCATTTAGCAACACATTGTAAACCCTTAAAATTAGATAAATTTCTCCCCCAATTTCTTTTGATACCATTGTACTCAAAATACTCCAAACTACTCTTTACTAACTCAAGACCAATTCTTCCAATAAAAAACCAATGTAGTATGCGACTAATGCTGCAGAAATACCCATAAACATGGTTGATATTGTGCTATATAATTTGTTTTTATTATTAATTAATCCTTTAAAAAAACCAACTAAACCAAAAGAAACAAGAGTCATTAAAGTTGACCAAAACATCAAATTAATAGTCAATTCAAATAAAAAATCAAATACATACACAAAGAGAGGAATAAACCCCAAAAGTACAAATGAAATTAGGGTTACAAGCCCGACCATAAAAGGTGATTTTTTTTCTTCAATCATTCCCAATTCTTCCTTCATCATTACATCCACCCATACTTCCTTATTTGCAGTGATGGTTTCGACAACATTATCCAAAAGTTCTCCTGAAAAACCTTTGGAAGCATAGATATCTCTTATTTCTTGTTTTTCTGTATTAGGTACATTCTCAATCTCCCAATATTCAATATTTTTATGCTTCGTATAATTATCAACTTCTGATTTAGTAGCCAAATAAGCTCCGATTGACATTGCAAAGCCATCTGCAAAAAGGTTGGCGAATCCTAAAATTATAATAATTGAAGAATCTAAACCAGCCCCAACAGCTCCAGCAACAACTGCAAAAGTGGTTATACTACCATCAATACCTCCATACACAAATTCACCTAAATACTCTTGGATACTACCACTCAAAAACCCCTCATCTCCATGGACATTATTTTCTGAATTTGTGCTCATAGTTTCAAAATTAAATATTAATCATCATTTCCAAGTATAGAAACGCCATTTAAATCTGTTGTTAATACATCTGACATATAATCAAAAAAAGGTCTCAAAGCTTCAAACGATTCTCTTACTGAATTTACAAAATTTACAGATAGCACTTCTTCATCTGTAAAAGAGCGCCCCAACAAAAAAGACTTTTTACGAATCAAATCAATATTAGGATGTGTCTTATCAAAACCTCGAGGTGCAGTTTTCACCTCACTACCTTGCAAACTACCAAAAATATCTTTTATCTTTTTATCTGCTAAAATTTCGCGCAACTCAAATGCATCCATCTCTAATTCTTTTCGAATCCTCAATAAATCTGATGGATTTGGTTGAAAAAAACCACCAGCTAACATAGAATTATTTGGTTCAATTTTCAAGTAATAACTTCCTCTCAAATACTCAGTGGCTCTTGAAAAACTAGCACTTCTATGAATGTTATAAGGGATTTTGTTTTTCGAAAAACGAACGTCTTTATATATTCGAAAAATTTTCATTTTTTCAATACTGTCTGTAACATTCAAGTCATCCTTTACCTGCAAAAAAAAGGATTTCAATTTTCTTTCCTCAGTTTTGTAACGTTCTTTATTTTTATCAAACCAATCGCGATTATTGTTTTCTTTCAATGCTCTTAAAAAATCAAAAGTCGAAGGAGATACCTGTTTCATTTTTTCTAGTATTAAGCCTTAATATACAAAATAATTCAAATAACTATTTTGGTGTTTCATTAGATTTGGAACAAAAAAAATGCGAAGTAATTACTCCGCATTTTGTATTTAGTCTTCAACCAATACCCAATCTCCTTTATCGAGCATTGGAATTGCTTGTTTGTATTTAACTTCTTTGTTTTCCCCATTCATCACATTTTTAATAGTAACGCGTTCGTTTCTTCCAATTTTTCTTTCTTCACGAACAACAGTTTCTTGAGGTTGATGTTCTTGATTTTGTTGTGCACGAGAGGCTTGACTAGAATTCTGAACTTCTTCTTTGCTCAAATTTAATTTTTCTCGTTTTTGAGCTTTGGCTTCAGAAATCTGACTTGCATTTTGTGAAGGCAATTCACCTTTGAACAAAAATGACAATACATCTCTATTCACCTTATCCAACATTGCTTTGAAAAGCTCAAAAGCCTCAAATTTATAAATCAACAACGGATCTTTTTGTTCATAGGATGCGTTTTGAACAGATTGTTTTAATTCATCCATTTTCCTTAAATGATTCTTCCATGTCTCATCAATAATGGCTAGGGTAATGTTCTTCTCAAAATCGTTAATCAAACCTTTCCCTTCTGTTTCATATGCGTTTTTAAGATTTGTAACTACCTGTAAATTCTTTAAACCATCAGTAAATGGAACGACAATACGCTCGTATTTGTCGCCCTCGTTTTCATATACATTTTTGATTACAGGAAAAGCTGTGGCAGCATTTCTTGTGATTTTATCTTGGTAATGTGCATACACTCTATCGTACAAAGTATCAATCAGCTCGCTTTCAAGTGTATTTTTAAATTCTTCTTTGGAAAAAGGCGAAGGCATCGCTGAGAATTGAATCAATTCAAATTCAAATCGTGTGTAATTGTCAGATGATTTGTTCTCAGATACGATTGTTGCACAAGTATCATAAATCATGTTTACAATATCCAACTGCAATCTTTTTCCATCCAATGCATGACGGCGACGTTTGTAAACCACTTCTCTTTGTGCATTCATGATATCGTCGTATTCAAGCAGACGCTTTCTTACACCAAAGTTGTTCTCTTCTACTTTTTTCTGAGCGCGTTCAATAGATTTGGAAATCATAGAGTGCTGAATTACTTCACCTTCTTCCAATCCCATTCTATCCATCATTTTAGCAATACGGTCTGAACCGAAAATACGCATTAAATGGTCTTCTAAAGAAACATAAAATTGAGAAGAACCGATATCTCCTTGACGTCCGGCACGCCCTCTCAGCTGTCTATCTACTCTTCGAGAATCGTGTCTTTCGGTACCAATAATAGCCAAACCTCCAGCTTCTTTTACTTCAGGTGTAAGCTTGATATCTGTTCCACGTCCCGCCATGTTTGTCGCGATGGTAACCATTCCAGATTTACCTGCATCTGCAACAATATCTGCTTCTTTTTTATGCAACTTAGCATTCAATACATTGTGTTCAATTTTTCGCAATGACAACATACGAGATAACAATTCTGAAATTTCAACAGAGGTTGTTCCTACCAATACAGGTCTACCCGCTTTTACCAAAGTTACGATCTCATCGATAACAGCATTGTATTTTTCGCGTGTTGTTTTGTATACCAAATCTTCTTTGTCATCTCTTTGTAAAATTCTATTGGTTGGAATTTCAACAACATCCAATTTATATATTTCCCAAAACTCTCCTTCTTCAGTGATTGCTGTACCAGTCATCCCTCCAAGCTTGCGATACATCCTGAAATAATTTTGTAAGGTAACGGTTGCAAAAGTTTGAGTAGCCGCTTCAATTTTTACGTTTTCTTTTGCCTCAATAGCCTGATGCAAACCATCTGAGTATCGACGACCGTCCATGATACGTCCTGTCTGCTCGTCAACTATCTTCACTTTGTTATCCATCACAACATATTCTTTGTCTTTTTCAAACAAAGTATATGATTTTAACAATTGATTTAAAGTGTGAATACGTTCACTCTTGACACTAAATTCTTTGTATAATTCTTCCTTTTGACTTACTTTTTCTTCAGGAGAAGCATCGCTATCGTCTATTTGACCAATTTTAACCCCAATGTCTGGTAATAAAAAGAAGTCTTCGTCTACATCTCCTGATATGTATGCAATACCTTTGTCAGTCAATTCAATAGAGTTGTTTTTCTCATCAATTACAAAGTACAACTCGTTATCAATTTTAGGCATTTCCCTATTGTTATCTGCCATGTAGGTGTTTTCAGTCTTTTGAAGTAATTGTCTTACTCCTTCTTGGCTTAAAAACTTAATTAATGCCTTATTTTTAGGAAGACCTCTATAAACTCTTAAAAGTAAAACACTACCTTCTTCAGTATTTCCTTCTTTGATTAATTTTTTAGCTTCTGCCAAAACTCCAACCAAATATTGTCTCTGTATTTTTTCAATGGCTTGAACTTTAGGTTTGAGTTCATTGAATTCATGACGATCTCCTTCGGGAACAGGACCTGAAATAATCAATGGCGTTCGTGCATCGTCAATTAATACAGAATCCACCTCATCAACTATGGCATAGTTTGGAGCACGTTGTACCAAGTCATCTTGAGAATGCGCCATGTTATCTCTCAAATAATCAAAACCAAACTCGTTGTTAGTTCCATAAGTTATATCTGAATTGTAGGCTTTTCTTCTCGCTTCAGAATTCGGTTGGTGGTGATCAATACAATCTACACTCAATCCGTGAAATTCCCAAATCGGAGCCATCCAAGCAGCATCACGTTTTGCCAAATAGTCGTTAACCGTTACTACATGTACTCCATTTCCTGTCAATGCGTTCAGGTAAATCGGTAAAGTCGCAACCAAAGTTTTCCCTTCACCTGTCATCATTTCAGCGATTTTACCCTTGTGCAATACAGAACCTCCCATCAATTGCACATCGTAGTGAATCATTTCCCAGACCACGTCTGTACCAGATGCGTTCCATGAATTATGCCATATAGCAGCATCGCCTTCTAATTGAATATAACTACGGTCGGCAGAAATTTCACGATCAAAGGCAGTTGCCGTTACTTCGATGGTTTTGTTTTCTGTAAAACGTTTGGCTGTTTCTTTGACTACTGCAAACGCCTCAGGCATGATTTCTTCAAGAACAGCTTCTGAAGCTTCATATGATTGATCTTTAAGAGTATCTATTTCAGTAAAAATTTGTTCTTTACGATCAATATGAGCAGTTAAAACTTCAACTTCTAGAGCTTCTATTTTAGTAGTAAATGGATTTGTCGCTTTTTTTATTGCCTCTTTGAAGCCCTCTGATTTCAAACGCAAAGCATCGTTTGAAAGTGCATTCATTTCACTTTCAAAGCTTCTTACGGCATCCACTATAGGTTGTAATAATTTTAAGTCCTTTTTTTGCTTGTCTCCAACAAAAATCTTTAGGACTGAATTCAATAAACTCATACGTATGTTTTAATTCGTTTCTTAGTTTTTTTTTGATGTTTTGTTATTCCAAAAACCTTGCAATATCTAAAATACACTATGATTCAGCAAGTTAAGTAACTTTTCACCCATCACACTTTTAGTACCTTCAAAAATACACAAAAAAAAAGCCTCAATAGAGACTTTTTAATGTTTTATATTTTTTTTAATATTCCTCCTCGTTCCAGAAGTAATCTTCTTCAGTCGGATAATCAGGCCAAATTTCAACGATAGACTCATAGGCATCCCCTTCGTCTTCAAGACTTTGTAAATTCTCTACAACTTCTAAAGGTGCTCCAGTTCGAATTGCATAGTCTATCAATTCATCTTTTGTTGCCGGCCAAGGAGCGTCAGCCAAATACGAAGCTAATTCTAATGTCCAATACATTTCTATCTAATTTTTAATAAGTGCAAAAATAATTTTTTTTCTTAAAATGTCAAGTTTTTTTCATGCTTTTTCATAAAGTACAAAGAGCGTCTACTTTAAAGTTAGGGGAGCCATTTTTCTTCCTTCACTCCTAAATCTAAGGTCAATTTTCGTGCCAATACAAACAAATAATCAGACAACCTATTTAAGTATTCCAAAATTACTGGATTCAAAGAGGTATTTTCACTCAATAAAACAACCCATCGTTCTGCTCTTCTACAGATACATCTGGATACATGACAATATGACACGGATGTATGACCACCTGGTAAAATAAAATGTGTCATGGGATCAAGCAATGCATCCATTCGGTCAATTTCCTTTTCTAAAAAGGAAACATGAGAGTCATTGATACTACAAGCATCAATTTTATCTTTGGTCTTGTCTTTTTTCATGTTTTCATCTGGAGTTGCCAAAACAGCACCGATTGCAAATAGATCCTTTTGAATTTTGACCAAAGTCTCATAAGTGAGATTGTCTATTTTTTGATCCCTCAACAAACCAATATAAGAATTTAACTCATCTACAGTTCCAAAAGTCTCAATTCTAATATGACTCTTGGAAACTCTTGAACCTCCAAATAAACTTGTTTTACCTTGATCTCCTGTTTTTGTGTAAATCTTCATTTTCTTAAATTCTTATCGTAAAATGTTCTTTTCTCTGTTCTTTTCTAAAAAATACAATTCCCCATTGAAAAGTAGTAATACTGACAGTCACTTCGTCATGAGCTTTGATTACATCCCATGCATTTGTCATCTCTTTAGACCAGTGTATGTCATCAAAGACAAATATAGAATTGTTGTGTTTATGCTCCAATGCTTTTGTAAAATACGAAAGTGTAGCATCTTTTGCATGGTTTCCATCAAAATAGATAAAATCAAAAATATTGCTTGACAAAGCTTTGTGCAAAGTTGATTCAAATCTTCCAACTGTAAAATCAGTACCTACCAAACCAAAATGTTCGAAACGGTTTTTAGCTATGGATGCTGTATTGTTGCACCCTTCAAGAGTAATTGTTTTTCCTGAACGATTTTTATAGGAAATACAAGCTGTAGAAACACCCAAAGAAGTCCCTATTTCAAGAATGTTTTTTGCTTCAAAATATTCAACCATTCGCATTAACAATAGAGCATATTTTTTAGAAATACTGGCTACTTTAGCTATTTGAGAAATAGAACGTTGCTTACTTTTGAATATCCGAGAACCAGCACCAAAATCTTCTACAGTGATAATTTCTGAGGAATCTAAAAGCGATTTTTTATAATTTCTAAAAAAAGTAATATCATCTCTACTACTTTTTGCATAAAAGCATTTAGTTACCAAATTATAAACAAAAGGCGAATGAACTCCGTGTTGATTTGACGATTTGATTAGGTGTGAAAAATAAGCTTTAATCCTGTATACCATAATTGATAATGCAAACAGCAAAAGTACTCTAAATTTTATTTTTTATAAACAAATAACTATATATTTGCATACTAAAACGCTATTTAATGAACAAATTTATTGCTTCGGTTGTACTATTAGTAATTTTGTCATCCTGTGTACCTTACAAAAAAATAGTATACTTTCAAGAAAAAGAAAATTATAAAACCAATTATCCACAAACAAAAATTCCACCTTACAAACTCCAAGTTAATGATATATTGATGATTAACATTCGTTCTAAAGATGATGAATTGGTTACCTTATTTAGCAATCAAACAGGCAATCAAAACCAAGCAATGCAGATGTCTGATGCACAAGCTTACATGACGGGATACAGTGTAGACTCACATGGAAACATTCGTCTTCCTTACATTGGAGAATTGAATGTACTAGGATACACTACAGATGAGGTGCGTACAAAGGTCAAAGAGGAATTAAAAAAGTACATCAATAGTGGAAATAGTCTTTTTGTCACTGTAAAGTTAGCAGGAATTCGCTATACTATTCTAGGTGAGATAAGTGGTGCTGGAACCAATGTACTGTATCAAAATAAAGTAAACATTATTGAAGCGATTTCCAATTCTGGAGACATACTTCAAACAGGAGACAGAACACAGGTAGAAGTTTTTAGAAAAGAAATGGGTGAATTAAAAAAATATACTGTGGATGTCACTCAGTTGAGTTTGTTTGATTCTGAAGCTTTTAATATATTGCCTAATGACATTATCTATATCAGACCTATCAAAACCAAGACGTGGGGTATCGGTACAACTGGTTTGCAAACCTTTACCACCTTTACATCTGTATTTTCATTCGTAATAACCACCTTTTTACTGATTCAATCTCTATAGTTACGTCCTATGCAAACAAAAAACTCCCCAGCTTCAAAAAATAATAGTGAGGACAACTCTGTTGAACTAAAGATCTTCTTAAACCGCATATTGAATCACTGGAAACTCTTTATAGTAACCATTATCATTGCATTGAGTATTGCAAATTTTAAAAATGGATACGAAGAAAAGTCGTACCAAATTGATGCAATTATAACTTCTAAAGATGAGCAAAACCCACTTTTCTCCTCTAGTACAAACATTGCTTTCAATTGGGGAGGTAATAGCAGTATCTTAGAATCTATAAGTACCAATTTAAAGTCGAGAACACATAACGAAATTGTCGTTTCAAAGCTAAAGTATTACATCGATTATTTGGAAGAAGGGAAGTATCGTAAAGAAGATGTTTATGGAAAAGTTCCTTTTGAATTAAAAACAAACACATCGGATTATCAAATCTTAGGGCAGTTCATTAAAATCCAATTCATTGAAGGCAATCAAGTGAAAGTATCTACTGAGTTTGAATCCATAGAAAATAGCAAAACACTCTTTGAATACGACACATACTCTTCAGTGAGATACCAACCTAATAAAAATATTTACGAAAAAACATTTGACGTATCAGAACAAATAAAAACTCCTTTTGCAACGTTTAGTTTGGCAAAAAAACACGAATTCTCTACTTCAAAGCCCTTTTTCATCAGATTTAACAGTTTTGATAGTACTGTTAAGAGATACCAAAACATTCGAGTTTCTAGTGCTAAAAAAGGAGGTGCAATACTGAAGATATCCTTGACAGGAACCAATAAAAATAGACTTGTAACTTATATTAACACCACAATTGAGGTACTGGGTCAACTACAAAAAGATTCAAAAATTGACTATGCCGTAAAAACCAAAGCTTATATTGACAATTTATTTCAAAATGAAGCTCAAAAATTAAAGCAAATAGAATTTTTATTGTCAAAATTTAAAGATTCTACCAACCTCTATGACATAGAAGCCGAGGGGCAAAAAATATTTACTAAAATAGCTGCTATAGACGAAGAATTGATTGAAAATCAAAGAGATTTAGACAACGTTTTAGGGTTGCGAAAGTACTTAATGGCTCACGATCAAAATACGAAAGATATTCCAGTTCCTTCAGTTACAGATATTAAAGACCCTACAGTTCAATCAAACTCTCTAGAATTGATTACGCTTGTTACATTGAAAAATGAATTGGAAGATGCCGGAGTTACATCCATTCACCCTGAAATGATCGATATCAGAAATCGAATAGACACCAGAAAACAGATTGTTTTTGAAAACTTACGCTCCTTAGAACAAAAAAATAAAACCGATCAGAAATTACTACAATTACAGCTTAAAAGGCTAAACAGAGATCTCAAAAAAATACCTAAACTAGAACAAGAACTTGTGCAGTACTCAAGAAATTATGCGCAAACTGAAGCTAATTTCAATTATCTAAAACAAAAAAGTTACGAAGCAGGAAGTGCTATTGCAGCGAATGTATCTGACATCAAAGTCCTTGATAGTGCAAAAGATACCGGACAGGGATCTTCAAAGCCAAACAAACAATTTAACTATATGGTTTCTGTAATGTTGGCTGTTATTTTAAGCTTGTTTTACATCATTGCTTTACAGATTTTAGACAATACTATTAACACCGTTGAGGAAGTAGAAAGTAGATATCAAATACCAGTGATAGGAGTAATTGGGAAAAACAAACACGAATCAAACTTAATTGTTTTTGACAAACCAAGGTCGACTGTTGCTGAATCCTTTAGAGCCTTGCGCTCTAATATGCAGTTTCTTTACAAGAAAGATTCACAGATTGAAAGTAAAAAGAAATCCAAAACTATCATTCTAACTTCATCTGTCTCTGGAGAAGGAAAAACGATGATTTCTGCAAACTTAGCAACAGCACTAGCTTTGAGTGGTAAAAAAACCATAGTGATAGGTTTTGATTTAAGAAAACCAAAAATTCACTCCATATTCAATTTGACAAACGATATAGGTGCTGCAAATTTTCTCTCAGACCAAGTTGGAATTGAAGAAATTATAAAGCCTACAGACATTCCCATGTTAGATATTGTAACGTCAGGTCCTGTACCCCCGAATCCATCAGAGCTATTGATGAGTGATAGTACAGCTATACTGCTTGAAAAAGTTCAAAAGGAATATGACTACATTATAATAGATACACCTCCTATCGGATTGGTTACTGATGCCATAGAACTACTTAAATACGCTGATTTAAATATGTATATCATCCGTCAAAAGTATACTAAGAAGGGAATGATGAAGATGATAGATGATAAATATGGCAATGGTGAAGTAAAAAACATAGGATACGTAATCAATGATTATGAAACTTCTTCAAAATATGGGTATG
This sequence comes from Flavicella sp., assembly GCA_049625305.1. GTDB lineage: Bacteria > Bacteroidota > Bacteroidia > Flavobacteriales > Flavobacteriaceae > Flavicella. Next base: position 5,745 of record JBMZVD010000042.1, on the reverse strand, counting down.
GATATGGATATGGATATGGATATGGTACCAACAATACTTACTCTAATAATTACCATGAAAATGATGAAATATCCTTTATAGATAAAATTAAAAATAGATTTCGGTCTTAACTAATATGTGACCATAAGGAACTATTTTTAGTTATTTTTTGAAAGGTTTTTAGAATCATTACATTCGAATCAAGAGACAAAGAGGGATCTTTTTTTAAAAGCTTTTGAGCTTCGTCTCTCGCTACCTGTAAAATTTCTTTATCCTTTACCAAATCTGCAATTTTCATAGCGTGTACACCGCTCTGTTGGGTACCCATAAGGTTTCCCGGTCCGCGTAATTTTAAATCAACTTCAGCTATTTCAAATCCGTCTGAAGTAGCCACCATAGTTTCTAAACGTGTCTTTGAGTCCTGAGACAATTTGAAGCTGGTCATCAGAATACAATAACTTTGGTCTGCCCCCCTACCAACTCTTCCTCGAAGTTGGTGCAATTGAGACAACCCAAAACGTTCTGCACTTTCAACAATCATGATGCTAGCATTGGGTACATTTACTCCTACTTCTATTACAGTAGTGGCAACCATAATTTGAGTTTCGCCCTTTATAAAGCGTTGCATTTCATAGTCTTTATCGGCAGGTTTCATTTGACCATGTACGATACTTAGCTGATATTGAGGACTAGGAAAAGATCTTGCGATACTTTCATATCCATCCATCAAATCCTTATAGTCCATGGCTTCGGATTCTTGAATCAAAGGATATACGACATACACCTGACGACCTTTTGCAATCTCATCTTTCATAAATTTAAAAACAGCCAATCTGTTTTTATCATAGCGATGTACCGTTTGAACCGGTTTCCTTCCTGGAGGTAATTCATCTATCACAGAAACATCCAAATCACCATATACACTCATTGCTAGTGTTCTTGGAATTGGGGTCGCAGTCATGACAAGTATATGAGGTGGCAAGCTGTTTTTCATCCACATTTTAGAACGTTGTGCAACACCAAAACGATGTTGCTCATCAATTACAGCCATTCCCAAATTTTTGAACACTACTTTGTCCTCTAAAATCGCATGCGTACCAATTAAAATATGTAAGGTTCCGTCTTCAAGACTTTGATGAATGGCTTTACGATCCTTGGTTTTAACTGAACCTGTCAACAAAGCAACAGATATGTTCATTGAAGACAATGCTTCTTTTACCGCTGTATAATGTTGTACTGCTAGAATCTCTGTAGGTGCCAACATAGCCGTTTGAAATCCGTTGTCAAGCGCAATTAACATGGATAGTAGAGCTACAATTGTTTTTCCAGAACCGACATCACCTTGTAACAAACGGTTCATATGAACACCTGTTTTAAGATCAGATCGTATTTCTTTGAGCACTCGCTTTTGAGCATTGGTAAGATCAAAGGTTAAGTGATTCTTGTAAAATATATGAAATAGATCTCCAACTTTTTCGAAAGGAAAACCTTTTATTTTTTCTTTGCGTTGCATTTTTTTTGACAACAGCTCTAACTGTATGAAAAATAGTTCCTCAAATTTAAGACGAAACTGTGCACGAGCCAAAAGTTCTTGGTTTTTTGGGAAATGGACTTGTAACAATGCATCTTTTCTTGACAATAGATTGTAAGAAGTACAAATACTTTCAGAAAGTGTCTCAGGTATCACCTTGTAAAAATCTCGAAGTAAATGCTCCAATATATTAGCTATGACTTTATTACTAACCCCTTTATTAGACAACTTTTCTGTTGATGGGTATACAGGAAACATTGATTTTTTGATTCCTTTGTTATGAAGACTTAACAGTTCAAGTTCGGGATGTGGCATGCTGAAATTACCATTGTAAAAATTGACTTTCCCGTAGATCACATAAGAAACGTTCAACTTCAAAGAATCTTTTATCCACTTTGCTCCTTTAAACCATACCAATTCCATAGTACCCGTCTCGTCAGAAAAAGTAGCTGTCAAACGACTTCCTCGCTTTTGTTTTACTGTTCTTACTTGAGTTATTTTACCTATTATCTGAAGTTCAGCAGAAGTAGGTTGTAGCTCGTTTATTTTATAATAACGACTCTTATCAATGTAACGAAAAGGAAATAATGAAAATAAGTCAGATATATTTCGAATTCTAAGTTCAGAAAACAGCAATTCAGCACGTGCAGGACCTACTCCTTTGAGGTATGAAATAGGTGTTGAAAAATCAGGTACTGACATAAGATTAATAGCTACTTTTTTCAAAATTACAAAAAATCAAAAAAGAATACTACAATGATCAATAAATAGGTTGCTAACAAGCAAATGAAATAAAAAAACAATCTAAAATTACATGAAATAAATAGAAAAAGCATGTTACAATCCAACTCTATTTTAAAAAACAAAAAGAGGTTCTCATTATCCCATTTGATTTGAGTACATTTGCAATCTCAAATAGATGACAATGCGATTACATAGAAACCTAGTATTTACGGTGATTGATTCACTAAATACAATATTTAATGAAGGAGTTTACGCTGACAAAGCTGTAGAGATAGCTTTAAAAAAAGACCCTAGATGGGGAGCGAGAGACCGAAAATTCGTAGCTGAGACAATTTATGAGATTGTACGTTGGAAACGTCTTTACAACGAAATTGCTGAAACCAAAGAACATTACACAAGAGAAAATCTATGGAAAATATTTACTGTTTGGGCTGTTTTAAGAGGAATTAAATTACCCGATTGGAAATACTTTGATAACGCTCCTGAAAGACGCATCAAGGGAAAATTTGACCAAGTACAAAATATACGAAAAATTAAAGAATCTATTCCAGATTGGTTGGATAATTTAGGGGTAAAAGAATTGGGTGCTAAATGGGACAAAGAAATTGCGGCTTTGAACATTCAAGCTCCTGTGGTTCTTCGAGCAAATACATTGAGAACAACCAGACAACAACTTGAAAAATCTTTAAACGATGGGGAGATTCAAACAACAGTAGACGTAAAGTACAAGGATGCACTTATCCTAAAAGAACGCAAAAACGTCTTCAGAACAGATGCCTTTAAAAGTGGTCTTTTTGAGGTGCAAGACGCCTCATCACAATTGGTTGCTGAATTTCTTGAAGTTGAACCAGGTATGCGTGTAGTTGATACGTGTGCAGGTGCTGGTGGAAAAACTTTGCACCTAGCGGCTTTGATGGAGAACAAAGGGCAAATTATCGCTATGGATATTTATGCTGGTAAGTTAAAAGAATTAAAACGTAGAGCAAAGAGAGCTGGCGCACACAACATTACCACAAGAGTCATTGAATCTTCAAAAACAATTAAAAAATTAAAAGAAACTGCAGATAGAGTGTTGATAGATGCCCCTTGTTCTGGATTGGGAGTGTTGAAAAGAAATCCAGATGCGAAGTGGAAATTACAGCCTGATTTTATCGATAATATTAAGAAAACTCAGAATGAAATATTAGAAAGCTATTCAAGAATTCTAAAAAAAGGTGGAAAAATGGTCTATGCAACATGTTCTATATTGCCTTCTGAAAATGAAGAACAGATCGCTAAATTTTTACAAAACAATAGTAATTTTAGTCTTATAAAAGACAATAAAGTGTTGCCTTCAAAAAGCGGTTACGATGGGTTTTATATGGCACTACTTGAAAAAAGGGCTTAAGAAATAGCATTTTCTCTTTGAAATAAAAAAACCTCCTGCAAAGCTAGGAGGTTTTTTATTTCTAAATTCATTCTTAATTTGTAAGTTTGGCTGAGCTGGTTTCAGAACTTATCCTTTTACTCACCGCTGTTGCTTGTTTTTTCAAAGCTCCATCTAGACGTAATACTTTTTGAAAATAAGTGTGTTCGTCAAAACGAATGTTGTTTCTTTTGAAAGCTTTTACATCCACTTGCGTACTCAAGTCACAATCAAAGCGTGCTAAGAAACAATAATTTGATCCACCACCTCCCTGGGCATTTATATGGCACAATCCCCAAGTAAAACCTTTTGCATCTCCATTTGAATTGAATGCATCCGGAATGAAAGGACCTGGAGAAACAGGAACCATTTGAATGTGAGAAGCAACCTCAAAATGAATTCCATCTTTTGAAAATTGAACTGTATTCTTTTCGGGGCCATCAATACTCACTGTAGCTGCAATACCATCTTTAAAAGGAAAATAATTGGTTTCATGACCCGAATTACAAATTGGATTGTACATTGATTTTACAAAAGGACCTAAAGGATCATTTGCTACTGCTACTCCTTGAGCTCTTTTAATTGCATTAGGAGTTCTCATTTGAAAGTTTTGTCCTTTGTAATACAAGTAAATTTGTCCTTTAAATACTAAGAGGTTTGGATCGTGAATGGCAGCATCGTCCCATTCACCTTTTGCCCCCCTCGCAACAACAGGCCTACCTAATTTTGTCCACGGTCCTTCAGGTGAATCAGCCCATGCTACCGTAACATCTGCAGGATCTACATTGCCCATCATTCCAGTAAATGCTTGATAGTACAAGTAGTACTTATTATTGACCATCAAAATATCTGTCGTAGTAGCAGAACGATCTCCATAGCCTCCCTTTATAGGATTTCTCCCAATAGCAATTCCTTTTTCTTCCCAAACAAAGCCATCGGTACTGGTCGCGTACCATATGTCAGCCAAATCCCAATCATAGGCAGGAATTACATCTGTCGCGCCTTCTACACCAACTGGTTCTGAGGCTGTTTTTCTACAAGTGTAGTACACATAATACAACCCATTTACCTTAATTACTTTTGAAGGATCACGTCTTGATACATGTTGAGATTTCCCAAGATTTGGAAGTGGCGTAAATTTAAAATTAGAATACAATTCATTGTCCCTATCTTCATGAGGAGACCATCTATCGTACAAACGTTCCATAGACGCGCTCAAAGGACGGTCTTGTGGTTTTTCCAATGGAATAATTGCAGGGAATCCTTTGGTAGAGGAAAGATTACTAGAAGCTTGTTGGGCTTTTAAAGTGACAACCGATACAAATAAAAGAAGTGAAAAGATATTCGTTTTCATTTTGTGTAATTTTATGTTTAAGAATAACAAATATGAAAACTTAGTGACTAAAAAACTCTAATAAATTGAAAAATCATTCGCTTTATGACGGTATTTGAAGTATTTTTTAATGAAAAGCCATTTCTTCTGTTAATTTATTGATATGAAAACGAAATGTTTAAGCTATTATACTTTCTCCCAATGCAGTTCTTTATAAGTAGTAATTATGTTTTGAATCCCCTTCTCTTTGTCATCTATCAAAATATTCAAACGCTCGTCATTAGCAACCTTATGTTCTTCACCACAAGCACCGCTTGAAGCCCATATTGCCAATTCAATAACAATAGGAGCTAAAGAGAGGCCTTTCTCTGTCAAAACATACAACTTTGTCTTTTTATTGTGAGGTAAACTTTCTTTGCGAACAAAACCAAAAGATTCCATTGACTTCAAACGAGTAGACAATATGTTGGTCGCAATAGCTTCTTCACATTCAGAAAAATCTTTAAACGTTTTTTTTCCTTCTAACAACATTTGCTTTACTATAACCAACGTCCATTTATCACCTACTATATCAAGGGCAGAAGTTACGGGGCAGGAAGACCTAAATTCATTCTTCATCAGTTCTAATCTTTAATTTAATTGCAAATTAAAAGTAATTTTATTATTTTTGCTTGCGAAACAAAAGTAATAAATAAAATCCATATAAATGACAAAAGTATTAGTAACAGGAATATCAGGCTTTGTTGGACAACA
>JBMZVD010000041.1:0-18205 GCA_049625305.1 Flavicella sp. | reverse complement strand
GGTGTAGCTATTGGTTTTGAGACAAATCTTGTTTTAGATTTTGACAATATGTACAGTCGCAATAGTAAAAAGTTTAATTTTGCAGGTATTGTAGGTTTTGGTATGCATACATACGATACAGCTTTGTTTTTAATGGAAACTGGGGAGCCAATTAAAGGAACACAGGATATCGGTGTTGGAAGTGAAGAAGCAAAATCAATTTACTTAAATGCTGGTTTGAGTTTGAAATACCGTGTCAATGAAAGATTTGATATAGAATCCCGTTTCAACATCAATTTGAACAATGAAGACCATTTAGATGCTGCTATTACTACGAAACAAACGTATGAAACTTTTTTCACATTTGGAATTGGGGGAGTTTATAAGTTAGGTAATAAAGAAAAACACGCTGTTTGGTTCAATGAAGATTCTAGAAGTTATAGGAGAAGTGGTGGTTCAAGTTCTTCATACAAAAAGCGTCCTTCTGCAAAAAGATTAGCGGCTGAAAAGACTCCTATAGACTCTGATAGAGACGGAATCATTGATTCTCTTGACAACTGTCCTAATCAAGCAGGTAGCGCAAGTAACAAAGGCTGTCCAGTTGGTGATACTGTAATTGTAGCAGCTGATACTGAGAATTCAAATGACGATGCCAATAGCTCTGAAAATGAAGTTACTGAGGTTACTACAGAGAGTGAACTTGAAGCTTTGGCGAAACAATTGAAGTTTGGAAGGTCTGAAGGGCATGTATTAAAAGCTACCAATGAACTGATCCTTGATAGAATTGCCATGATTTTAAAAGAAAATCCAGCAACATCTGTAAAGTTTGAATTGCATACAAGTAATAAACCTGAAGAATCTTATAATTTAGCTTTGTCTATTCGTAGAGCAAATGCTATTTTAAAGTATTTGACAAGTGTAGCATTGGTTTCTGCAAATCAGGTGGAAGCTGTTGGTTTGGGTGCAACAAAGCCTAAATACAATATGAACAACAAAGAAACGAATGATAAAAACAATCGAGTTGAACTTATTATAAACTAAAAAATAGTTAATCATTTAAAATATAAAAAGGAAGTCTATGCAGGCTTCCTTTTTTTTAGATATATCGAGTTTTACCGTTTCTTTATAATGTAATCATTGAGATTTAATTTAGGTTTATCTTGTAGTTTTTACTTAACAACTCACTTATATTGGTATTTAATACGTCCAAGTGTTTACTATTTCTATCAAAAAATATCTAAATTATGTAGGATTGTCATTATGCAAAAGGATATATTTCAAATTCTTTTCAATGTTTAATCCTTAAACTTTGTTGATTTTTTACATAGTTAATCTGTGTAGTGTCAAAAAAAGGCATTTCATTTTATGAGTTTTTGTTTATTCTTGTAACAGTTAGGATCAGTTTCAAGTGTCGTGGTTGTATTCTTGACACTTCTTACTTGCTTTAGTAAGGTAATTGTAAGATTCACAAGAAGTTAATGTCTATTTATTAGATATCAAATTGTTACTATAGATAGTAGACTGTTTATCAACTATTGGTTATGATACTGACAACCTAAAAAATGGCTTTTCTTTATTTCTTCGGTTTGTATTTGGACTTTACAAAGAGTGTTTCTGCATCTAAGGTGAGTATCTCTTGCAAAGTATTCTGATTTCTAGCTGCATATGCTTTTACAATAGCATAACCGACCCACTTACCAATACTACCTGGAGTTCTAGCGTCCAAATCCATATAAAACTTAGAAAAAGGTGCCTTATCTATAAATCGTTTGTTCAATGATTTGTCCGTACTAAAAAGCATTTCATTACTTACAAAATAAGACCAAATCATTCCCTCATTAGCGAGGGCCCAATTATATTGCTCCTCAGAGTACCCTATCAAATCATACTTTGGTGTGTCTGGTAATAACTTTTCTAACAAATACAATTTTTTTCCGTGGTATAGCATCGTTTCAATAAAACTTCTACCATTTTTAATATAAAATTGTCTCTTGGATATTTCTCTGGCCAATGCTACGATTAATTGTTCTTTTGTGAAGGTATTTGCTATGTATTTTGGAAAACTACTATATACCTCTGAATCTTTTCCCAAAAACATATCCAAAGATACAAAAGCCAAAGTATCAGCATAAATAATGGGATGTTCATAGTCTAAATTTGAAATAACCGTAATTGTTTTGGGGGCTTTGAATGAAGAATTGTAATAACTAATATGTTTGTATAAGTTTAAAATGGCTTCTTTTTCATTGCTTAGATTTTCAAAGACACTGTCTACTTTTTCAAATAGTATTTTCTCATCAGATTCTTGAAGTTTTGACAACCAAACTGAGTCCTCAATATTTTTTGGAAATAGGTATGGGAATTTTTGTTTTAGATCTTGAAATTTTTCTGGAGTAGTTGAAAAATACTGCTGATGAAAATTCTCAAAATCGAGTTGTATTTCAATTTTTGAAATTTTATTTTCCACTTTAGATTCTTTGCTACAATTTACAAGTAATGCCAAAATAGAAAGTAAGAAGATATTTTTTTTCATAAAGAAACAGTTCAAAAATAGTTATAGATCTCTTAAAACACACAAAAGCACTATTTATTCATGCTTAAATTGATTACTTTTGTATAGTCCAAAAATATAAAAAAATCATAGAAATGAATTCAGAAAAAGTAGCAAATCACATTGTTAATTGGTTGCGAATTTATGCAGAGAAAGCTGGTGTTAACGGCTTTGTTGTTGGAGTTTCTGGAGGGATTGACTCAGCAGTTACATCTACTTTGTGTGCCAAAACTGGTTTGCAGACCACGTGTGTCGAAATGCCGATACATCAAGATCCAAGTCAGGTGTCAAGAGCACTTGAACATATTCAGCAATTGAGAGAAAACTACAGCAATGTGACACATATAAAAGCAGACTTGACTCAAACTTTTGAAGTGTTTCAAAAAGCATTTCCTTTCAGCGAGGCTTCTTCTGTCAAAGACTTAACCCTTGCCAACACACGTGCGCGTTTGCGTATGACTTCTCTTTATAATATTGCTGGTATGCAAAGTGCATTGGTTGCTGGTACCGGTAATAAAGTAGAAGATTTTGGAGTAGGTTTTTATACAAAATACGGCGATGGAGGAGTAGATGTAAGTCCTATTGCAGATCTTGTCAAATCGGAAGTTTTTGCACTAGGAGCTTATTTAGGGGTTCCAGAAGCAATACAACAAGCTGCACCTACAGACGGTCTGTTTGGTGACAGTCGTACAGATGAAGATCAGTTAGGAGCTTCCTATGACGAATTAGAGGTAGCCATGCAACAAGCAGACAAAGGAATTTTAGTGGGTGATTTAGAAGGTCGTGAACGAGAAGTTTTTGAAATTTACAGCCGTTTGAATAGTAACAACCAACACAAAATGAGGCCAATACCTGTTTGTGAAGTTGCTGATACTTTAAAAGAATAACTTTTAATTTGAAAGTCTATAGAATCAGATTTAATTATTATTTTTACTAAAAAGATACTTATTTGGATTTTATAGACTTTACCTTTTTAGATTTTTTAGACATAACTCTTGTCGCTGTTCTACTTTACTACGTGTACAAACTGCTTAAAGGTACTGTAGCTATCAATATTTTTATCGGTGTGTCTATTGTTTTTTTTATCTATAAACTCACACAGATTCTCAAAATGGAAATGTTGAGTGGTATCCTAGAAGTATTAGTAGGAGGTGGAGCAATCGCTATTTTAATCATTTTCCATCCTGAGCTCCGTAAGTTTTTATTAATGATAGGTTCAACGAATTTTGGTTCCAAAAGAAATCTTATCAAACAACTTAAGTTTTTAAAAACTGAAATTACTTCGGAGGTAGATGTAGATAGTATTGTTACTGCTTGTTACAGAATGTCTATAACCAAAACAGGTGCATTGTTGGTTTTAGAACGCAATAACAACTTAGATTTCGCAAAACAGTCGGGTGATTATATGAATGCTGAAATCAATGTGCCTTTACTTGAGAGTATCTTTTATAAAAATAGTCCACTACATGATGGAGCTACGATTATAAAAGAAAACTTTATAACAGCTACCCGTGTTGTTTTACCACTTTCAGAAAAATCATTACCGAGTAGATTTGGTTTACGACACAGAGCAGCCATCGGTATTACTGAAAGAACGGATGCTATCTGTATCGTTATTTCGGAAGAGACAGGAAAGGTATCTTTGATTAAAGATGGAGAATTTGAACTGTTTGATTCCGAATCAGAATTAAAGGATAAAATAAAGTCTTTGTTATAGTTCTACTTTCTTTTCTTCGTCAAATTGCTTGTCAAATAATTTTTTATAATAGCCATTTTCAATAGACAACAAATCTTTGTGACTACCTTGTTCTACAATGTTTCCTTGATCCATTACAATTATTGAGTCAGCTTTTTTAATTGTTGACAAACGATGTGCAATAATTATAGAGGTACGGTCCTTTGTAATTGTATCTGTTGCATACTGAATCATTTGCTCTGAATGCGAATCCACTGAAGAAGTAGCTTCATCCAAAATCAATATAGAAGGATTACTAACATAGGCTCTTAAAAAGGAGATCAGTTGTCTTTGTCCAGAAGATAGCATGATACCTCTTTCTTTTACATCGTAATTGTAATTTCCAGGCAAGCTCATGATGAATTCGTGTATTCCAATCTGTTTGGCTGCTTGCATAACTGTTTCTAGACTAATATCATTGTTTTTCAAAGTTATATTATTGTAAACAGAATCAGAAAAAAGAAAAACATCTTGTAAAACTACAGCTACTTGTTGTCTTAAACTTAGAAGTTTTAACGAGGTGATGTCTATACCATCCAATGCTATTTTACCTGAGTCTATGTCGTAAAACCTATTCAGTAAATTGATAATTGTTGATTTTCCTGCTCCGGTTGCTCCAACAATAGCAATAGTTTCTCCAGGTTTTATATTCAAAGAGATTCCTTTGAGTACTTCTTCTCCCGGCACATAGCTAAATCGAACCTTATCGAAGTTAATGGCACCCTTTAGTTTTTTAATTTCGATATTTCCTTCTTTTGAGATGGCTGCTTCTGTATCGAGTATTTCAAAAACTCGATTTCCTGCGACCATTCCCATTTGTAAGGTGGTAAATTTATCGGCAATTTGCCTCAAAGGTCTATACAGCATCTCGACCATCATAATAAAGGACATGATTTCTCCCAAACTGACCGTGCCATCTACTGCCAAATGAAGTCCTCCATACCAAACAAGCAGTCCAACTGCTATTGAAGACAGTATTTCAGCAATGGGAAAAAATATTGAAAAATACCACACTGTTTTTACATGAGCTCCTTTGTGTACTTCATTGATGGCTTTGAACTTGTCATATTCGATTTTTTCCCTGCCGAAGAGTTGAACTATTTGCATTCCTGTAACTCTCTCTTGTACAAAGCTATTTAAATTAGCTACCTGTTTTCTTACTTCTTGAAAGGCGATTTTAATGGCAGATTGAAAAACTTTTGTTGCATAAATAATTACGGGCATTACAGTAAATGAGATCAATGCAAGTTGCCAATTTTTATAAATCATAAACCCAGCTATAACTGCCATCTTGAGTAGGTCGCTGACAATCATAAAAAGACCTTGTCCAAAAAACTGTGCAATGGTTTCCACATCAGAAACTACTCTAGTGACCATCTGTCCCACAGATGATTTGTCAAAATATGCCATTTTAAAACGCAATACATGTTCAAATAATTTGACCCTGATGTCTTTAATGATTTGTTGTCCCAACCAATTGGCGATATAGATAAATGTAAATTGCAATAGCACTTCCGCTAATAGAGCACATAAAATAAATAGACTGTAGGTCAACAAGCCTTCGGCGTCTTTTCCTTTGATATAGTTGTCTACAGTTTCTATCAGTAAATACGGTCTAAATGCTGCAATAATTGCCAATGAGATAGCAGCTAGACATGTAAAGAAAAAGTATCTGCTGTGCTGCTTAGCATAGCCCATTAGACGTCTAAATATGCTAAAATCAAAAATAGAATTACCTTTAGTTTCTGCCATTATTTATGTTTTCTGAATAGGTTACTGCTGTCAGACTCAATCCTTGAGCAGGAGCTGAGGTTCCAGCGTTGCTTCTGTTTTTACTTGCAATAATTTCTTTTAATTCTTCAATCGACTTTTTGCCTCTTCCAATTTCAACAAGTGTTCCGACGATAGCCCTGACCATATTTCTTAAAAACCGATCTGCTGTAATATGAAAGGTAAGGTGTTTTCCATCTAAAACCCATTTTGCTTCTGTAATAGTACAATTAAAGGTTTTTACGTCAGTCTTTGACTTAGAAAAGCATTGGAAATCGGAGTATTCGAGTAGTAAGGAAGCTGCTTTATTCATAAGTGGAATGTCAAGTTGCTGCCTGTATAGTTGCCAAGTTGTATCAAGTAAAAAGGGATTTCTTCCCAAATATATACTGTATTCGTAACTTCTACTGGTTGCATTAAAACGTGCATGTGCTTCCTCGTTTACTTCAGATATATTATAGATGACGATATCATTAGGTAATACAGCATTTAATTTATAGATATACTCATGTCTGTCAATGCGAATAAGGGTGTCAACGTGAACAAACATTTGAGAGGCATGGACACCTGTATCTGTACGTCCTGCTGCAACAGTTTGAATAGTAGTATTTAGAATTTTTGAAAAAGCAAGGTTAACTTTTTCCTGCACAGAAATGGCGTCCGGTTGTATTTGCCATCCGTGATAGTTTGTCCCTTTGTATGCAAGTTCAATAAAATATCTCAAAAATAAATTGTTTTAGCAAATATACGCAAACCCCATAGCATACAGTTAAAACCCTTACTATAATTAATTTTTTTTCGTTTATATTTTCTTTTTTTTGAATTTGTTAAAAATTAAATGTTTCTCGTTTTTTTCTAAAATAATAAATCTAAAAGCTAAAGTGTTGAGCTTAAATTGATTGTTTATTTTTGACTATTTTTATGTAAAAATTATTGTGAGAATTGAAAAATGATTGTAATTTTGCCTCGGCAAGTCCTACACAACTAGCTCCTTTGGAATCCCCCAGGGCGGGAACGCAGCAAGGGTACAAGGTTGTAGCAGTGTGATGTAGGTAGCTTGCCTTTTTTTGTGCAATACAGTTTCGTATGTCATTCCTTTTTTCTTAATTTTTGACTGTTTTTGAGTAGCTTTCTCAAATTTATACAATGTATTTCTTTTCAAATTCCTAAATTTGTCCTTTATAAATTTTAAACAGCACAGACATATGAAATTTTTTATTGATACCGCTAATCTAGAGCAAATTAAGGAGGCCCAAGCTTTGGGAGTTTTGGATGGAGTTACTACCAATCCATCTTTGATGGCCAAAGAAGGAATTACAGGGGAAGCTAATATTATTCAACACTATGTAGATATATGTGACGCTGTTGAAGGTGATGTCTCTGCTGAAGTTATTTCTACTGATTACGAAGGAATGATTGCAGAGGGAGAAAAACTCGCTGCTTTAAACCCACAAATTGTAGTAAAACTTCCTTTGATCAAAGATGGTATCAAGGCTTGTAAATACTTTTCTTCTAAAGGTATTCGCACCAATGTGACTTTAGTATTTTCTGCTGGACAAGCTTTGTTAGCAGCTAAAGCAGGAGCAACTTATGTATCGCCTTTTATTGGACGTTTGGATGATATTTCAACAGATGGATTGAATTTAATAGAAGAAATTCGTTTGATTTATGATAATTATGGTTTTGAAACTGAAATATTAGCCGCCTCTGTTAGACACACAATGCACATAATCAACTGTGCTAAAGTAGGATCAGATGTGATGACTGGACCACTGAGTGCTATTGAAGGGTTATTAAAGCACCCATTGACAGATATTGGTTTGGCGAAGTTTTTAGAAGATCACGCCAAAGGAAATTAATCCTAAATAGTAAAGTAAAAAGCACCTTGTAATTGCAAGGTGCTTTTTTTTGTCAATTGCTCAAAAAAAAACCCAAACGTCAGTTTGGGTTTTCTATATAAGTAAGAGATTGAATAATTTATTTTACTTTGTCAACGATAGCCTTAAAAGCTTCAGGATTGTTCATTGCTAAATCAGCTAAAACCTTACGGTTCAAATCGATATTGTTAGCTTTGACTTTTCCCATAAACTGAGAGTAAGACATTCCGTGAGCACGAGCTCCAGCGTTTATACGTTGGATCCACAATGCGCGGAAGTTTCTCTTGTTGTTTTTACGGTCACGATATGCATATGACATCGCTTTTTCTACTGCATTCTTTGCTACTGTATAAACGTTTTTACGACGTCCGAAGTAACCTTTTGCTGCCTTCAAGATTTTTTTTCTTCTTTTTCTTGAGGCTACTGAATTTACTGATCTTGGCATAATTTCAATGTTTTTTTGTAGAAGGCGTTCTTTCGAAACTTTAGCACTACTACAAGGTTAATAATTACCTATTGACTTTAAAATAATGTTATTTTAAGTTCAATTGTTGTTTGATGCTTCCTTCATCAGATTTGTGAACCAAACCGTCATGAGTTAGCTTTAACTTTCGCTTTTTAGATTTTTTTGTCAAGATGTGACTCTTAAAAGCATGCTTTCTTTTTAATTTCCCAGTACCCGTTACTTTAAAACGTTTTTTAGCACTAGATTTTGTCTTTAATTTAGGCATCTTCTCCTTAGTTTTATATTCTTACTTATATTGTCTTTTGATGGTGTTTATTTCTTTTTTGGAGCGATAAACATAATCATTCTCTTTCCTTCTAATTTAGGCATTTGCTCTACCTTACCATACTCTTCAAGTTCTTGCGCCAAACGTAACAAAAGGATTTGTCCTTGATCTTTAAATATGATAGAACGTCCTTTGAAAAAAACAAAGGTTTTCAATTTAGCCCCTTCTTTCAAAAATTTGATTGCGTGTTTCTTTTTAAACTCGTAATCGTGTTCGTCCGTTTGTGGTCCAAATCGAATTTCCTTCACAACAACTTTGGTGGCTTTAGATTTTAAAGCCTTCTCACGTTTCTTCTGTTCGTACAAGAATTTTTTATAATCAATAATCTTACAAACAGGAGGTACTGCTTTTGGTGAAATTTCCACCAAATCTAGTTCTTGCTCTCTCGCAAGCTCTAATGCTTTCCTAATAGGGTACACACCAACTTCGATGTTTTCCCCGACCAATCTCACTTCTTCAACGTCTCTAATACGACTGTTGATTCTGTGTTGGTCTTCGTTTTGAACTCTCCAAGGTTTTCTAGGAGCTCTGTTTCTACGTATTGCTATAACTTAACTTTTTAGTCCTGATAGTCAGGAGTTTATTAAAATTGTACTAATGTACTGTTTATTTCTTCTTGTACTAAATCTATAAAAGCATCTAGAGTATAAGATCCTAGATCTCCTTCTCCGTGTTTTCTTACAGATACGCTAGCTTCTCCTTCTTCTTTTTCACCTACAATAATCATGTAAGGAATCTTGCTAACTTCTGCATCTCTAATCTTTCTTCCCGTCTTTTCACTTCGAGAATCAATGAGTGCGCGAATTTCGGAATTTTCAAGCACTTCTGAAACTTTTTTCGCATATTTTTGATATTTATCACTGATTGGAAGGATGATAACTTGTTCTGGCATCAACCACAAAGGGAAATTTCCTCCAGTATGTTCTAACAAAATAGCAATAAATCTTTCTAAAGATCCAAACGGAGCTCTGTGGATCATTACAGGTCTGTGTAATTCGTTGTCAGATCCTTTGTAAGTTAAATCAAAACGTTCTGGTAGATTGTAATCTACTTGTATGGTTCCCAATTGCCAACTTCTTCCCAAGGCATCTTTTACCATAAAGTCTAATTTAGGACCGTAAAAGGCTGCTTCACCATATTCTACAACGGTTTCTAGACCTTTTTCTTTTGCAGCATTGATAATTGCTTGTTCTGATTTATCCCAGTTTTCGTCTGTACCGATGTATTTTTCAGTATTTTCTTTATCTCTTAAAGAGATCTGAGCTGTAAAGTTTTCAAAACCGAGTGCTTTGAATACGTACAAAACCAAGTCAATAACATCCTTAAATTCTTGGTCTAATTGTTCCGGTGTACAGAAAATATGAGCATCGTCTTGAGTAAAGCTTCTTACACGCGTCATTCCATGTAATTCACCACTTTGTTCATAACGATATACCGTTCCAAACTCAGCATACCTCTTTGGGAGGTCTTTGTAGGAGTAAGGTTTGAATTTATAGATTTCACAGTGATGCGGACAGTTCATTGGTTTTAACAAAAACTCTTCATCTAATTTTGGTGTTTTGATAGGTTGAAAACTATCTTCTCCATATTTTTCGTAGTGACCAGAAGTTACATACAATTCTTTTTGACCAATGTGAGGAGTCATCACCAATTCATATCCTGCTTTCTTTTGTGCTTTCTTTAAAAATTGCTCCAAACGTTCTCTCAGTTCAGTTCCTTTTGGTAACCACAATGGCAATCCTTGTCCTACTTTTTGAGAAAAAGTAAACAACTCTAATTCTTTACCGAGTTTCCTGTGATCTCTCTTTTTAGCTTCTTCTAAAAGTTGAAGGTATTCCGTCAACATTTTTTGTTTTGGGAATGAGATTCCGTACAAACGAGTCAATTGTTTGTTTTTTTCATCACCTCTCCAATATGCTCCTGCTGCACTCATAATTTTTACAGCTTTGATGGTACCTGTATTAGGGATATGACCTCCACGACATAAATCAGTAAAGTCACTATGGTCACAGAAAGTTATTTCACCGTCGTTTAAGTTTTCAATTAACTCAACTTTATATTCATTACCTTCCTCTCTGTATTTAGCCAATGCATCTGCTTTGCTCACTTCACGCATCGAAAATTGATGTTTTCCTCTAGCCAACTCCAACATTTTCTTCTCGATGTTAGGGAAGTCTTTTTCAGAAATTATTTGTTCTCCTAAGTCTAAGTCATAGTAAAAGCCGTTATCAATGGCTGGACCAATCGTCAACTTAACTCCTGGGTATAACTCTTGAACTGCTTGCGCTAGAACATGGGCAGATGAATGCCAGAAAGCTTCTTTACCTTCAGGACTGTCAAATGTATACAATACCAAACTTCCATCAGAAGTCAGCGGTGTGACAGTTTCTACAGTAATTCCATTGAATTTTGCAGAGACAATCGCCCTTGCCAATCCTTCGCTAATGCTTCTTGCTACGTCATATGGACTGCTATTTTTAGCCACCTCCTTAATGCTTCCGTCTGGTAATGTAATTTTAATCATGAATATTATTTTATTGTATGCAAAGATATTAGAAAACTCAACTTTCACAAACTTAAATAACACTATAATTTTATGTTTTTGTTTTTAAAAAAAAGCACACTATTTCTCTTTTTCAAAAAGCATTAATTGGTATCTTTACCTACCCAAAAAATGATGTGTATGGAATTGAATTTGAAAAAAGCAATTGTATTCTTTGACTTAGAAACTACAGGAATCAATATCGCTAAAGATAGAATAGTTGAAATAGCAATACTAAAAGTGAATCCTAACGGCACTAGGGAAAGCAAGACTTGGTTGGTGAATCCTGAGATTAAAATACCTAAAGAGTCTTCCGATATTCACGGGATTACCAACGAAAAGGTTGTAGGTGAGCCTACCTTTAAAGAGATTGCCAAAGAAGTACAAACTATGATCAAAGGTTGTGATCTCGCTGGATTTAATTCCAATCGTTTTGACATCCCTTTGTTAGCAGAGGAAATGTTACGCGTAGGTTTGGATTTTGATATGAAAAATAGAGTCGCCATTGACGTTCAAACTATATTTCACAAAAAAGAACAACGCACACTAAGTGCTGGATATAAATTTTATTGTGACAAAGATTTGGAAAATGCACATTCTGCTGAAGCTGATACTTTGGCAACTTATGAAATTTTATTGGCCCAAATTGAAAAATACGATGATTTAGAAAACGATGTAAAAAGTTTGAGTGCTTTTTCCTCACACAACAAACGCGCAGATTTTGCTGGTTTTCTAATGTTCAATGAAAAAGATGAAGAAATATTTACTTTTGGAAAATACAAAGGAAGAACAGTAACAGATGTATTTGCAGAAAACCCAGGTTATTATGCTTGGATTCAAAATGCAGATTTTCCATTGTACACAAAAAAAGTTTTGACACAGATTAAATTGAGAAGCATGAATGCCAAAAGGTAGTATCATGGTAACCTAAATTATAGAAGTATGTATGTAGACTATCAAACATTACCAGCTAGTTCTCGAATTTGGATTTATCAGTCGGATAGGGTTTTTTCGGAAGAAGAGGTGAAATTTATTAGCATGAAAGCGGTTGAATTTATAGACGCTTGGACTCGACATGGAGACCATCTTAAAGGGAGTTTTACCATAAAATATAACCAGTTTTTGGTGTTGTCTGTAGATGAGTCCTTTGCCAATGCATCTGGCTGCTCTATTGATGCCTCAGTGCGTTTTATAAAACAACTCGAAGAAATACTTTCAGTTGATATGATGAACAAATTAAATACCTGCTACAGAGACGGAGAACTTATCAAAACCTTGTCGCTTTCAGCTTTTCAAAAAGAAGTTAATGAAAACCGTATAACTGAGAAGACCATTGTATTTAATAATATGGTACAGACTAAAGAAGCTTTTGAGTCCCAATGGGAAGTAATGGCTAAAGATAGTTGGCACAGTCGATTTGTTTAGCATTTGAACTATAAGGACGTTAGAAGCTTATTTTAAAAAAAGATGTAATTTTTTATTTCAGGTTTTGGTTAGGGTGTTTTTTCTGTTGTTTGTTGTATTAATACAAACTGTTTTCTAAACAAGTTTTTATCTAATATTTAAAACTATTACTATGAAAACCCCTTTATTTTTATTTGTGTTCTCCTTCATAGGATTTTCAGTTACATCACAAAACACAATGATAGTGTCAACTTCGAATATGTTAGGTCAAGGTTCTTTTAGTGAACTGAGTAAGGATATTGGTGTTTCAGTCGACTGTAGCGGTGGTGAAAATTATGATTATGAAGATTGTCCTAATTGTCCTGAAAGCCGTCAGAATATTATTAAAGATAATAGTGAATGGTTTATATGTGGAGGCCATGTTTATGTTGAAGAATATCAAAACGATACATGGGCAGTCTTTGGTGATAATCGTACATCTCGTTTGAGGCAACTAGTGACTGGATTGGATCCGTACACAACATATAGTATTGAGCTTGAATTGAAAAAAGAAGGAAGTGAAAAAGTCAAAAAGGTGATGATGGGGCTTCGTGATTTTGACAATATCAATTCAAAATTTAAGGATGGGATTTCAACAGCTACAGAGGTAGCAGGAGTTTCCGTTTTTTTAAACAAGAGAGCCGAGATTGCAAGAACTGCTATTTCTAGCACTGAGTTCACACCGTTTCAATTTGAGTATCACAATGAAAGTGCTACTGCAGTTATTTTTGAAATTAATATTCCTAGTGAGTCTACTTCAGACAAAACCTTTCTAGACAATGTCTCTTTTATCAAGAGTACGTCTCAAGTCCTGTCACCAATCACTGTGGGTGCTCAAGTTTACTTCTCAATACAACCAAATCCGGCTATTGAAAGAGTATTGCTTTCCTCAAATAAAATTATTGATCATGTACATCTTTATGATTTTATGGGGAATCTAGTCGTACGAAAAAAAAGTGGATTTTTTAAGGGAGAGTTTTCCTTGTCGGGAGTTGCAAATGGAGTTTATTTGTTAGAAGCGCATATAGGAAATACAAAAGAAATTCGAAAACTAATAGTCAAATAGCCTTGGCCTAGCGAGTGATGGCTTGAATCTTCAAGTGCAAAAGTACTCACATGAAAATGTTTTTATGTTTCTATGGGAATTCGTTTGTTTTGTGTCAACTCAATTTCTTTAAGGGGAGCATTTTTGAATTCTGTATTATTTTTTACAATGGGCTAATGTATTTTCTTTAGTAAATTCACAAATAATTATTACATTGCATGTGAACGTGTTTTTTTGAAAGAATCAAATTAACACAGAGTGTCATCCTTCAGTTATTCACAAACATAAGTATCCTTTATTTTGAGTAGATTTCTCCAAAAAAAAACAATCAATTTTTTTTTATTTTTAGTTTTCCTTTTCTTCCCTTTTTGCGGAACTATAGAAGCTCAGCAGTTAGATCCATTGCTAGCGAAAGACTTACAAGCACAAGAAAAATGGGTAGAATCACAATTAAAATCTTTGAGTCTTACAGAAAAAATTGGACAGCTGTTTATGATTCAGGCCTATTCCAACAAAGATGAAAAACATCAAAAATTTATAGAGTCACAAATTAAAAAATACCACATTGGTGGACTTATTTTTATGCAAGGCACTCCTGAGAATCAAGTGCGATTAAACAATCGTTTTCAAGAAAAATCCAAGGTGCCTTTACTCGTTGGTTTTGATGGAGAATGGGGCTTGGACATGCGTTTGAAAAACACTTTTCGATTTCCATGGAATATGGCATTGGGAGCCATTACAAATGATCAATACATTCGACAGTTTGGCAAGCGCCTAGGTGTGCATTGCAAGCGTATGGGAATTCATATTAATTTTGCCCCTGTGGTAGATATCAATACCAATCCTGACAATCCGATCATTGGTAATCGGTCTTTCGGTGAAAATAAATACAATGTTACTCAAAAAGCTGTAGCCTTTATTAAAGGGATGCAGAGCGAAGGAGTTTTAGCCAATGCAAAACATTTTCCAGGTCACGGGGATACTGCTACAGATTCTCATAAAACATTGCCTCAGTTGACATATTCCTTAGAAAGGTTGAATGATATTGAGTTGTATCCCTACACTAAAATTTTTGATGCTGGTTTGGCAAGTGTCATGGTTGCACATTTGAGTGTGCCCGCTTTAGAGGTGGATTCCAATACGCCAACCTCATTGTCTAAAAATGTGATTACAAACTTACTGCAGCAGCAACTAGGTTTTAATGGTTTGGTATTTACCGATGCATTGAACATGAAAGGAGCTTCTAATTATGCAAAACCAGGAGAGGTAGATTTAGCTGCATTTGTGGCAGGAAATGACATGCTTCTGATACCAGAAGATGTCGGAGCAGCTGTTAAAATGATAAAAAAAGCTCTAAAAAAGGGAGTATTGAGTCCGCAACGTTTGGATCGATCTGTACGTAAGATACTAAGGGCAAAATACCTTGTTGGATTGCATGCTTACGAACCTATTCCCACAGAAGGACTTGAAACGGATCTATTGACGGTTAGAGATTCTGTTTTACACACGACATTGGTTGAAAATTCTATAACCTTATTGCAAAATAAGGAAGGCGTATTTCCAATTAAACAATTGGGTGATACTCGAATTGCTTATGTGAAATTGGGAACAGCTCCCCATGAAACTTTTCTCAATAGGCTACAAAAATACAAGAAGGTTACACATATTACTGCAACAACTCAAGAGGCTTTGTTGGAAAAGCTTTCCGATTTCGATCAGGTCATTGTTGGTTATCACAGCTCTAATGATAATCCTTGGAAGTCCTATAAATTTCAAGCCAATGACATAGCTGTTTTAAAAGCCGTAGCTAAAGAACACAAGATTAATTTAGTCATTTTTTCTAGTCCATATTCTTTACTTGATTTGGACGATTTTACATCGATTGAAGGTGTTTTGTTGGCTTATCAAAATAGTTTTTTTGCTCAAGAAACTGCCGCTCAAATGATTTTTGGTGCGTTAGAAACTAAGGGTAGGATTCCTGTTTCTATTGGAAAATATTTTCCGGAAGGTTCAGGGATTAATTCAGTTAATCTTGAGCGGTTGAGTTATGGGATTCCTGAATCTGTGGGTATGAGTTCAGAACGTTTGTCAAAAATTGATAGTGTTGCATTCGGTATTATTGAAAAAAAAATGACCCCAGGATTGCAGGTATTAGTTGCGAGGCATGGTAAAGTCATCTATGAAAAGAGTTTTGGATACCATACCTATAAAAAAAAGCAAAAAGTGAAAGTAACGGATGTGTATGATCTAGCTTCTTTGACTAAAATTTTGGGAGGGCTTCCTTTGATTATGAAGAGTGAAGAGATTGGTCTTTTTGATTTAGACGATACTTTAGGAAGTTTGTTACAGGAGTATAGTAGCTCAAATAAAGATACTTTAACCGTAAAAGAAATCCTTTCTCATACGGCTCGTTTGAAAGCTTGGATTCCGTTTCATCTTTCTACTTTAGACTCCATCAGTCAAAAACCTTTGTCAAAGTATTACGCCTCTAATAAATCAGATTTGTTTTCTATTGAGGTGGCTAAAGATATGTATATGAGGACTGACTTAATGGATAGTATTTATGTTCAAATAGAAAAAGCGCCTCAGCGAAAAGTTCCCGGCTATAAGTACAGTGGACTTCCTTTTTTCATGTTTAAAAAATATATTGAAGAGACTTTTGGCACTACCATGGATGTTTTAGCGCATCAGTTTTTTTACAAACCCATGGGTACAGAATCTTTGGGTTTTCTTCCGTTGAAGTTTGTTGATAAAAAACGCATTGTTCCTTCAGAAGAAGATGATTATTTCCGTCACCAAACGCTAAAAGGTCATGTTCACGATATGAGTGCTGCTATGATGGGAGGTGTCAGTGGAAATGCTGGCTTGTTTGCCAATGCTAATGATGTGGCTAAATTTATGCAAATGTATTTGCAAGGAGGTGTGTATGGGGGACACCGGTTTTTAGAAAGCCATACAGTGTCAAAATTTAACAAACGTTATTTTGTAAAAGATACCGTCAGAAGAGGTTTAGGTTTTGACAAACCTCAATTAGATCCTGAGGTCAAAGCGACTTGTGGATGTATGTCTGACAATAGTTTTGGGCACAGTGGTTTTACTGGAACTTATACTTGGGCAGATCCTGATTCTGACTTGGTGTATGTTTTTTTGTCTAATAGGACCTATCCCACCATGCAAAACAACCTGCTAGTAGAAGAAGATATTCGAACCAAAGTACAGGCTTTGGTTGTAGCTGCCATTGAAGAATAAGTGAAACTAAAAACTATAGTTCATTTACAAACGCTACGGAATGGCATGCAACCAATGCGGCAGTCTCAGTTCTCAAGCGACTATCTCCAAGTGAAACAGGAGTAAAATTATGCGATAAGGCCATTTTTATTTCAGAAGGCGAGAAGTCACCTTCAGGTCCAATCATGATGGTTATGTCGGTATTCGGTTTGATTTCGTTTTTAAAAGAACTCTTTTGTTGGTCATCACAATGAGCAATGTATGATTTTCCCGAGTGTTCTATTGCAATGAATTCCTTAAATGAGACAGGTTTGTTTATTTTAGGCAGGTGGTATTTGAGGGATTGTTTCATCGCAGATTGTACGATTTTTTCAAAACGCTCCATTTTTACGACTTTTCTCTCAGAATGAGAACAAATAATGGGGGTGATTTCATCAATCCCGATTTCCGTAGCTTTTTCTAGAAACCACTCCATACGATCGTTTAATTTAGTGGGGGCAACTGCTATATGAAGGTGGTAATTCCAAGATTTAATTTTTTGAGAAGCATCCACAATTGCTACTTGACATTTTTTGTCACTACTAACAGTTATCTCAGCGGTAAAAAGCACCCCTTTTCCATTGGTGATTTTTAAAGTGTCACCTTCTTTCTTTCTTAAAACGCGGACGATGTGTTTGCTCTCCTCTTTGTCAAAAATAAATGATCTATGCGTTGCATCAATGTTTGGATTGTAAAATAATTGCATTTTAGAAGTTTTTAAAAGGTTGAACTTTTATTTGGTTTCGTCAGCTGAGACTTCTTTATTCGATTTTTTTTCTTCTCTTTCTTTCGCTTCTTTTTCTTTCGCTTCTTTTTCTTTCGCTTCTTTTTCTTCTTGTTTTTGAGCTTTTAGCACTTCTTTTTGTAATTCCTTTCGTTCTTTGTTTGCTGTATTCAATCGCTTTTTTATTTCTTTGCTTAGGTTTTTACCTCTTTTGGGTTTTTCGGTTTTATTCTTAGAGGTTTTAGGTTTTTTGCTGGTAAATAATTTACCAAAAATCCCTTTTGTTTTCTTCTCTTTTTGAAAGATATTTCTGTTGATAGCTCCGATAGGCACTTTCTTTTGTACGGAATTACGATTTTTTGATAGCTTGGTGTATGGTTTTTGCTCTTTGGTAATGAGCGCTTTTTTTTCTTTTTTAGGTTCAAATTTATCTTTGTGTCTATCCAGACGCCATGAAAAACCTGAAGTAATTAGTGGAGTT
>JBMZVD010000040.1:0-19913 GCA_049625305.1 Flavicella sp. | reverse complement strand
GGTTCACACAGGCATCATTTTAAGTGGTGATCAATTCATAGCTTCAAAAGAAAAGATAAATGCACTTAAAGAGAGTATTCCTGAAGCACTTTGCGTTGAAATGGAAGGTGCTGCAGTCGCTCAAGTCTGTTATGAGTACGAGATACCGTTTTCAGTAATTCGTATTATTTCTGACAGTGCTAATGAAGATGCACCAATAGATTTTCCAAAATTCACTGCTGCTGTTGCATCCAAATATGCAAAAGGTATTTTAGAAAATTACTGCAATTAAAATTCTTTGTGTATCTTTGAAAAATCTTAAAAATTTATGCGGTTAAAGTATCTTTCTTCTTACTTTTTAAGCTCGCTTGTAGCGCAAGCCTTTCAACTGCTTTCAATTATTTACATTTCTACACATATTTATTTCTCACACATCTTTGTCAAGATGCGTGCTAGTAATATTCATCTATCTTTAATTCAATACCATCATGAAGATCTTATTAAAATCTGCCACTATACTAGATAAGACAAGCCCTTTTCACAAACAACAAAAGGATATTCTCATTGCAGACAATTTATTTGTCGATATAGCAGACTTTATAGCATGTCCAGAAGACTGTAAGGAAATCAAACTCGAAAACTTACACGTATCAAAAGGATGGTTTGATAGTAGTGTCTCTTTTGGAGAACCAGGATATGAGGAAAGAGAAACCATTGAAAAAGGGTTGGAAGTTGCTGCTAAATCTGGATTTACAGAAGTAGCCGTTAATTCAAACACGTATCCTTTTACAGATACCAAACCTAGTATTTCATTTCTTAAAAATGAAGCCGCAGGAAAAGCAACAAAACTTCACCCTATTGCGAGTTTGACACAAAAATCCCAAGGTGAAGAAATGGCAGAACTCTATGACATGCAAAAAGCCGGTGCTATTGCTTTTGGAGATTACAACAAGCCAATGTCTAACGAAAATATGATGAAAGTTGCGCTTTTATACGCTCAAAATTTTGACGGTTTGGTCTTGAGTTTTCCTCATAATAAAAAAATAGCAGGAGAAGGCATCGCAAACGAAGGAGTACAAAGTACACTTCTTGGGCTAAAAGGAATACCTAATATAGCTGAAGAAATACAAATTACTCGTGATTTATGCATCCTAGAATATACTGGAGGTAAGTTACACATTCCTACCATAAGTACTAAAAAATCTGTAGAATTGATTCGCAATGCAAAATCAAAAAAACTAAATGTTACTTGCAGTGTAACAGCACATCATCTAAACTTGACTGATCGTGAATTAAACGATTTTAATTCAAATTATAAAGTTTTACCTCCTCTGAGAACTGAAGAAGATAGATTGGCACTGATTGAAGGGGTCAAGGATGGTACAATTGATTGCATCACGTCCGATCACAACCCAATCGATATTGAAAATAAAAAGGTAGAGTTTAGCAATGCAACCTATGGAACCATTGGCTTGGAAAGTTTGTACCAAAGTTTAGAAAACGTTTTAGACACAGAAACCATTGTAGACTGCCTAACAGACAAAGCGAGAAGTGTTTTTGGATTAGAGTCTTCTACTGTAAACAAAGGCAAAACTGCAGCGATTACTTTGTTTAGCAACGATGGTAAAAGTGTTTTTACAGAAAAGAACATTCTATCAACCTCTAGGAACTCTATTTTTGAAAATAAAGAAGTGCAAGGAAAAGTATATGGAATCTTTGCGAATAATCAATTGATTTTGAAATAAATAAACTTCGCACACAGCATGATGAATACTACTTTGGAATACATAGAAAGATTACCCAAAATAAAAAGTGAAACCCCTGCTCCACTCTTAATATTGCTTCACGGTTATGGGAGTAATGAAATGGATTTATATTCTTTTGCAGAGGAATTACCAGACGAAATGCACATCATCAGTATACAAGCTCCACACAGTTTAGGAGGGCACAGTTTTGCTTGGTATAGTATTAACTTCGATGCAGACCAAAATAAGTTTTCAGATTTAGACGAGGCTCGTATCTCTTTAGACAAAATTGAAACTTTTGTCAATGAGTGCATTGCTAAAAAAAATATAAATCCCAAAAAAGTCTTTTTACTTGGTTTTAGCCAAGGGGCTATATTAAGTAATGCCTTATCTCTTAAAACTCAAAACATACAATACGTTATCGCATTGAGTGGTTATCTCAATGAAGATTTAATTCCTGAGAAAATAGAAAAAAACACAACTGATTATTTTATCTCTCATGGGAGTGTAGATCAAGTTATCCCAGTTCAATGGGCGCGTAAAGCACCTGAATTCTTTAAAAAACACGCTGTCAATCACAGCTACAAAGAATACCCAGTAGGGCATGGAGTACACCCACAAAATTTTTACGATTTCAAAACTTGGATTGAAGAACGATTGTAAATTATTCGTTTACAAAGCTGTTTTCACCTCCAAACCATCATAGCTCAAAAACACATTCTTAGGTAATTTTTTAGAGATTTCATTATGAAATCCCAAACGATGACTAATATGTGTGAAATAGGCTTTTTGGGGTTTGATATCCGCTACAAAATCCAGAGCTTCATCTAAATTAAAATGAGTGGGATGTGTTGCTATTCTCAATGCACTGACAACCAAAACATCCAAGTTTTTTAATTTGTCTCGTTCGGATTTCTCGACACTTTTTACATCAGTAAGATAAGCTACACTTCCAAACCTATATCCTAAAATAGGCAGAGTCCCATGTAAAACACGGATGGGTTGCACCTCTAAACCTGCTAACTCAAAAGTACATTCACTTAAAATGTGAGGAATTACTTGAGCAGCACCTGGATATCTATTTTCTTTTTGAAAAATATATGCATAGCGCTGTTCTAATGAGTGCATCACACGCTCCATAGCGTACACGGGCATTGGACCATCTTGGTAACAAAAAGGTCTGATATCATCCAAACCAGCGATGTGATCCGAATGTTCATGTGTGAATAATATACCATTAATTTTCTTTATATCTGCACGCAAGGATTGGTACCTGAAGTCAGGACCACAATCTATTAAATAAGCTACATCACCCCATGAAACCAATACCGAAGAGCGCAATCTCTTGTCCTTTTTATCAACAGATTTATTTACAGGTTCATCGGAAAGTAGCATGGGAACGCCTTGTGAAGTTCCCGTTCCTAAGAAAGTTAAGCTAATGATGGAACCTGTCATAAATTTTTATAATTTAGCATTAATGTTAAGACAAAAATAAGATTATATTTATCAATAGTTTGTCTAATTTAGTACATTTGTTTTACACATAACACTAATATTTATTTAATAAATGGCCGTAACTTTAAAAGGTGATAAAGAAATTAGTAATATCCCAACTATAAAGGGAAAATCACTAAGAATCAATTTAAATCAAAACATCTACGGTACCTTCTCCGAAATTGGAGCAGGTCAAGAAACCGTTCGTAATTTTTTCAGATCTGGTGGTGCCTCAGGTACCATTGCGAAAGCAATGAGTGCTTACGACAAAGATTTTTCTGACGCTATATACGGAATTGAGGAAGATCGCAGATATGTAACTGAAACTCGTTTGAAGAAAATGTTACGTCATGAAATTGAATTGATGGAAGAAAGATTGGACCGAGCTAAACACCCGGATAAATTTTTCTTCAGTTATGCCAATACTGTTGCTACCATTGATTTTGCAAAAAAATTCAAAGGTCATGGATGGGTAGGAATCCGTTTTCAACTGGACCCTCTTGAAGATTACAACGAAATCGTTTTGCATTTGCGATTCAAAGAAACTGATGCAACCTTACAACAAGAAACCCTCGGTAAATTGGGAGTTAACTTGATTTACGGTGCTTTCTACATGAATGACAATCCCAAAGAATTACTCGCATCTCTATATGACAACATTCAACAAGACCAGTTAGAAATTGATATGATCAATTTTTCAGGGCCACGTTTTATGTATGTCGACAACCGTTTGATGAGTTTGCAATTGGTGAAAAATGGTATGACAAATGCCGTAATGTTTGATTCAAGTGGAAGAAATAGATTACCCGCACAAGTATTGTATAAAAAGAATATTTTGGCTTTACGAGGAAGTTTTAGACCAGTTACGAAAGTTAACATGGATATGTACGAAAACTCCAAAAAGTTATTCTTTAATGAAAATAAGGTAGATAAAGGTAATACAGAAATCATTTTTGAGATTACTTTGGCAAATTTACGTTCAGAAGGAAAAATCAACGAAAGAGACTTCTTAGACAGAGCGGAACTATTGTGCTCCTTGGGCCAAAATGTAATGATTACTAACTTCCAAGAGTACTACAAACTTGTAGAATATTTCAATGAGTTTACCAAAGCTCGAATGGCACTTGCTATGGGAGTTGAAAGTTTGGTAAATATCTTTGACGAACAATATTACAGAAATTTAAGTGGTGGTATTTTGGAGGCCTTTGGGAAACTATTTTTTAAAGATTTAAAAATATACATGTATCCTTTGAAGGACATGAAAAATGATAAGATCATCACAAGTGATACTTTGACAGTTCACCCAAGGATGAAAGAATTATACAAGTTTTTCAAATACAATGGGAAACTAATCGACATCAAAGACTATGATCCTAAAATACTAGAAGTATTCTCAAGAAAAATTTTAGAGATGATTACAAAGTCAGAGCCAGGATGGGAAGAAATGTTACCAGAGGGAATTTCAGAACTAATAATCAATAGAAGGCTTTTTGGCTACGCTACGAAATCTAAAAAAAAATAAGCAAATATCTTGACTGAAGAAAAACTGTTCTTACAACAACTTACCGATCCTAAAACCAAAGAAAAGGCTTTTAGAGTATTAGTGAGTACCTATAAAGAACGGTTGTATTGGCATTTGCGTAAAATATTGTTATCGCATGAAGACACAGATGATGTGTTGCAAAATACATTTGTCAAAATTTATAGAGGACTGCCAAATTTCAAAGGAGATTCCAAGCTTTTTTCGTGGATGTACCGTATCGCGACAAATGAAGCTATTACTTTTATCAACAAGCGTGCAAAACAGTTACAACTTACAAGTGACGAATACCAGTTCAACAAACTGCACAGTCTTCAAGAAGATGTATTGTACGATGGAGACAAGATTCAAATGTTGTTGCAAAAGGCATTGCTAGAACTGCCAGAAAAACAACGTATGGTTTTTAATATGAAGTATTTTGACAATCTAAAATACGATCAGATTTCTGAAATTTTAGGAACTTCTGTAGGCGCATTGAAAGCCTCTTATTTTCATGCAGTAAAAAAAATAAAAAAAATTATAGAAGCGCATTAAACCATTTGGTAGTTACACAGTCATAGCATTATGGACAACGAGGAAAAAAATCATGAAGAAACACTGAGAAAGCTCTTAGTCGATCGTCAAAATTTCAAAACACCGAAAGGATACTTTGAAAATTTTGACTCGTCTCTTTTTTCTGCTATTGAAGAAGAAAACATCCCCAAACAAACAGGGTTTTCTGTACCTGACAACTATTTCAAAGAATTTGATGCAAACCTTTTACCTCTCGAAGATAACGGTCTTGATATTTCTTTAGATCCGATACAAAATCCATTCAAAACACCAACTAATTACTTTGAAGATTTTGACACAAAACTGACAGCATCCCTTTCAATAAATCAGGATACCCAATTCGGGGTAAAAAAGCCACAAGGCAAAATTCGCAATTTAATTATTGGGGTTGGCTCTAGTATTGCTGCTGCCTTTCTTATATATATGGGCATACAACAGTATACCGCTAAGGATATCTATATTGAAAACATCACTGAAAGTGAACTTAACGAATGGATTTTAGCAGGTAATATGGACATTGATACGTATACAATTGCGAGTATCGAACCTGAATTAGACGATAGTAGTACTTTTATGTACGATGGCATCAGTGATGAGGATATAGACGACTATTTAGACACCGTAGACACGGAATTATTATACTAAAGCACAAAAATTATGAAACAAACACTCAGTACATATTTCGTAGTATTTTTTATAGGAATAGCTTTTGTATCTGCTCAAAAAAAGAATGCTTTTTCAAAGATCAAAACCTTAAAAGTAAATTATATATCAGATGCATTAGAACTTTCTCCTGACACGGCTCAAAAATTTTGGCCTATTTATAATGAATATCAAGAATCATCTAAAAACTACCGTTTTACGGAAGTCAACAAGATAAAAGGAAAAATAAGAGATGCTGGGAATATCAGTCAAATTAAAGACGAGGATGCCAAAAGCCTTTCCAAAAACTTTTTAGACATCGAAAAACAAAGGCTTCAAAATAAAATAGCGTACTTTGAAAAATTACAAACCGTTTTGACACCGCAACAACTTTTACAGTTGCATATAAGCGAAATTGAATTCAATAAAAAAGTGTTAAGACGTTTACAAAAGAAAAACAGACAAGCAAATAAATAAGCATTTTTTGACCTTGGTTTGAAAAAGTCGTATTTTTACAAAGTAAAATTACGTACTATGCAAACTTTGACACACAAGCACAATTTTGATGACAGACAACTAGACCGTATCATTGAAATGGCATGGGAGGATCGTACTCCTTTTGAAGCCATCAAATTTCAATTTGGTCTTCCAGAATCGGAAGTTATCAAAATCATGCGAAGAGAGCTCAAATTGAATTCTTTTAAATTGTGGCGCAAACGCGTTCATAGTGGTACAAGTCAAAAACACATACAAAAAAGAAGTTCTGAAATAGACCGTTTTAAATGTACACGACAACGTGCCATTTCAAACAATAAAATCTCTAAAAGATAATATGTTTGAAACCGTACTCGCTGACATAGAAAAAAAGATGAGGGCTATTGACCCTATCGGATACGGTAAGACGAGAAACTTTGAAAAGGGTGCTGTTACAAAGCTGAGTCCTTATATCTCAAGAGGAGTCATTTCTACAAAGCAAGTGATGCAGCACATTCACAGCTTAGACATTCCTGCTTATAAAACTGAAAAACTTATTCAAGAATTGGCTTGGAGAGATTATTGGCAACAGGTATGGATTGCCAAAGATGAAGCTATATTTAGCGACCTAAAAAGAGCGCAAAGCGAAGTCGAAAACCAAGAAATACCTACTGCTATACTAACTGCAGAAACTGGTATACAAGCTATTGATAAGGCCATTAGAGAATTGTACGATACAGGGTATATGCACAACCATATGCGTATGTATGTAGCTGCCATTTGTTGCAATATCGCCAAATGTCATTGGTCTACTCCAGCAAAATGGCTGTACAGTCATTTGTTAGATGGAGACTTGGCAAGTAATCATTTGAGTTGGCAATGGGTAGCGGGCAGCAATGCCAATAAAAAATATGTGGCGAACCAAGACAATATCAACAAGTATTTCAACAGCAAACAAAAAGACACCTTTTTAGATGTAGCATACAGTGCTTTTGAAACCCTTGAAATACCTGAGGTACTCAAAAAGACACAGACCTACTCACCTACTATAAAATTACCGAGTACAGAAAATCCAATATTAGATGGACAGCAAAAAACCTTGATTTACAACTATTACAATCTTGATCCTTATTGGTACAAAGATGCAACTGTGCAAAGAGTGCTATTGTTAGAGCCTTCCTTCTTTGAGAAATATCCTGTGAGTCAAAAAGCAATTGATTTTGTGATGGCACTTTCGAAAAACATTGAAAACATTCAGGTATTTGTCGGTGAGTTTGATGCCTTGAAAGCGCAAATCCCAAGCGATAATATTATTTACAAAGAACACCCAACTAACAAACACTACATTGGTAATGAAGAATCTAGGACTTGGATGTTTGCTGTAAAAGGTTATTACCCTTCTTTTTTTGGTTTTTGGAAAAAATGCAAAAAAGAGCTGAAGTATGGCACATAAAAAGCCGAATTTACCACAAAAAATCTGTTCTGTCTGCGGTCTTCCCTTTTCCTGGAGAAAAAAATGGGAGAAAAACTGGGAGACTGTAAAGTATTGTAGTGAAAAATGTAGAAGAAATAAATAATACAACATGAATTCAAACATAGGTATCCTTTTTCCAAACCAATTAGTAGAAACAATACTATTTGCAAAGGAGGTGACAAAAATCTATTTGGTGGAAGAATTCTTATTTTTCAAACAATTTAATTTTCACAAACAAAAAATTGCTTTTCATAGAGCTAGTATGAAAGCCTATGAAGCGGTACTCATCTCAAAGGGCTTTGATGTGATGTACATAGAGAGTACTAGTACTGACTCAGACATAAGAAACTTGTTAGCCACACTTAAGCAAGAGGATTCTGAAATTTGTATACACTATATAGACCCAACTGACGAGTGGTTGTCACGCAGCATCAACAAGGGACAAGATGGTTTTAAAACCTCATTTATACGTTACGAAAACCCTTCATTTTTGTCGACAGTAGACGATTTGAGTTCATTTTTCAAAAAAGACAAAAAATCATTTTTCCAGACAACTTTCTACAAGCAACAACGCAAAAAGTGGAATGTGTTGCTAGATGAAGATGGAAACCCTGAGGGAGGAAAATGGACCTATGATACGGAGAACCGCAAAAAATATCCCAAAGGAAAAACACCTCCAGTTGTATTTTTCCCTGACCCAAGTGCTGAATGGCAAGAAGCAATAACCTATGTAGAAGCCAACTTTAAAAATAATTTAGGTACCGTAGGTAAAACACCAATCTACCCAACGACTCATAAAGATTCACACCAATGGTTTGAACAATTTTTAACACACCGTTTTCACGAATTTGGTGTTTATGAAGACGCTATTGTAAAGGAAGAGTTGATTCTCAACCATAGCATCCTTTCTCCATTGATCAATAGTGGCTTGTTATTACCACAATACGTGGTCGAAAAAGCTATTGAATTTGCTGAAAAAGAGAACGTACCTATCAATTCAACAGAGGGTTTTGTAAGACAAATTATAGGTTGGAGGGAATTCATTCGCGGTATGTATCACTGCAAGGGAAATATTTCGAGAACCACGAACTTTTTTGGTTTTGACAAAAAGATACCTCAAAGCTTTTACGATGGAACGACTGGAATTGTCCCTATTGACAGCGTCATCAAAAAAACCTTACAAACTGGATATTGCCATCATATAGAACGTCTGATGGTCTTGGGTAATTTTATGTTGCTCTGTGAATTTGACCCTGACGAGGTATACCGTTGGTTTATGGAGTTATTTATCGATGCTTATGACTGGGTGATGGTACCTAATGTGTACGGTATGAGTCAATTTTCTGACGGTGGATTTTTTGCGACCAAACCCTATGTAGCTGGCTCCAACTACTTAAAAAAAATGAGCGATTACCCAAAAGGTGCATGGCAGGCAACTTGGGACGGTTTATTTTGGCGTTTTTTAAACAAACACCAAGACTTTTTTAAGAAAAATCCAAGAAGTGGCATGCTCATCAATACCTTCAACCGAATGTCAAAAGAAAAAAAACAGACACACCTCAACAATGCCGAGGCATTTTTAAAAAATTTATAAACACCTGCATACTGTTGAAATATTTAACGTTATTCGATTACAATCATTTGTTGCGAATTGAGATCATTTGAGTTCACCTCGACAACATAGATTCCTGTCTTTAATTTTGAATCCAATTGTACATCAATTTCATGAGTTCCTTTCTCTACATGTACTTTTTTCTTGAGGTATATATTTCCCTGTATGTCTCGAATACAGAAAAGCATGTTGCCATTAGTAACACTAGCGATACCAAGTGTTAATTGACCTGTTTGCGATGGGTTGGGATAGACACGTACCCTTTTTACGGAAACATCCAATGATTTTGAACCTTTGTTGTGTGAAGAATGTCGGTACTTAATTAGGTCAGCAGGACAAAATTCTTTTATATAAAAAGATTTTAAAAATTCATTATAATCAATTTCATTCAAACCAGGAATTCGAGCTCCTATTAAATTTTCCCAACCATCTTCATCAACAAATCTAATATAAACACTTACATAATAGTTTAAATCCTTAATACTTATAAAATTCATCTCATTTTTTTTTGAATAATTAATTAGATTGTTGAGAAGTTTACGTTTAAATATGTGAGGATAACTATAATTGACGGCAAATCGTAATGGAAAAGAGGATTTGTCTTTTGCTCTTGCACATTTAGGCCAAATATCGTAGCATGAAGTTGAAAAAAATTTTGCTTCCATCAAATATTCAAATGAATAACCGCTATCAGATTCTTTAGAAGCTTCTATCCCAAAAATCATGGACTCATGGTACGGCCAATGCATATAATGTTCCAGTTGATAATCGTGTATCGTAACAATTATGTTCTCCGATTCCTCATAATAATACGCCGAAGGATTCGTCCAAATTCCAACATTAGGTTCTTCTAATGCACTTGAAAACCCGAAGGCTTTCTCTAAATTAAACCTTGTATATTCGGTATAACACGTTTGAGCATTTAAACCGTACACAAAAAATACAATTAATAGCTGTAGCTTTAGTTCCTTCTTTTTCATAGTTAAAAATTTATAGTTAAACAATTATGAGAGTTTTTTTAAAGTGAAATACAAATTATATTATTACTTAATGACAAGCATGGAATGGGAAGTAATTTGATCAGAGTTCACCTCGACAGTATAGATTCCTGTCTTTAATTTTGAATCCAATTGTACATTAATTTCATGAGTTCCATTCTCTATATACATTGTTTTTTCAAAGTATACATTTCCCTGTATTGTTCGTATCGCAACATCAATAGGGCCATACACTAACTTTTCAATTAGAATTTTGAACTGCCCTGATTCAGAAGGATTAGGATAAACTTTCACAAATTCATTCTCAAAATGTTCAGTATTTTTTTGATTTTCTTTTGTATGATTTCTATGTGAAGTATCATGGTGATTTTCCAACCATGTATTGGCAAAACGAACTCCCAACTCTCTGTAAGATTCGTGATTCCAATGTATCCCTATATCGTGATTTTCTGGTTTTCCATCAAAGGTGTTCAACCCTTCAACAGAAATGACATACACATTGTCATTCTCACTAGCTGTCTGATGTATCTCCTCATTAACTTTGATATGTCCCCATTCTTTTCTGTCGGGGTCTCTGTAGGTAACCTCAGCAATTAGAAAAGGTAAATTGGGAAGACTGAAGTCGGTACGGAGAGATTTTATAAATTTTGAAAGTTCAACAGAATAGTCTAAAGTGTTGTTATTGATATTTGTCGCATCTGATTCTCCATGCAACCACAATACACCTTTTAATTTTGCATTCGGATAGATTTGTAAAGTACTGTGTACACGTCTTTCAAATTCTTCATAAAGACTGCCTCCTTGGTATCCATAGGAATACATTCCATATAGTTGTTGTTCTTTTGTAGTTACATTGTGGTCTTTTTGCCAATTCTCCATAGTTGTTCCACCTCTAGAGTTCACTATCATTCCTGTTTTGATTCCCCTTGTACTGCTTATAGTTGATGCAAATGTCCAACCAATTCCCAAGCCAGCCATAAAGGGTATTTTTTCTACCGAGGAAT
Organism: Flavicella sp.; assembly: GCA_049625305.1. Lineage (GTDB taxonomy): Bacteria > Bacteroidota > Bacteroidia > Flavobacteriales > Flavobacteriaceae > Flavicella. The sequence continues at coordinate 8,399 of JBMZVD010000040.1, read as the reverse complement.
ACCTTGCAAAACCATAGGTTGCTTCTTCAAATTCTCCCAGATCATTTAACAAATATACCTCGTCAAGTACTCCTAATTCATCTGGATATTGTATCATCAAATCGTCTCCCTGAGGAAAGCCTTTGTCAAATTTCCAACATAAATTTCCAGGACATCTTCCTGTTGCGTTCGATTGTCCCAACACCAAAAACAAATCAAGTGCTGCATTACGGTTCTTTAAGGGTGCTCCTCTTTTGTTGTAGTAGTTATTTCTCCAACCTGTGAGATAGAATTCATCTTTTTTATCGCCCTCTATATTTAAAAACTCAAAACGTAAACTTTGTTGTGTTTCAGTTGCGGTTAGCACACCAAAATTATCTGAATAATGCGTGTCAGGGACGTATTCGTCTTGCTCAGGGTGTTTCGTTTCATCGATATACATTCCTCCCAAACCTATATTTACATGAGGAACTCCATCCACATCGTGACGTTCGTAAAATGCACCTCCTGCTGACAGGTACATATCCGCGCCCAATTCCTTAAAATTTAATTCCTTTAAGACATTTGAATTTTGACCACTTTGAAAGGCTGCATGATGCCCTACAACTATTTTATATTTTTTGTCAGATGCACTTAATTCATTCATCAGCCAATTTTTAGTTTTTGTTACCTCTGTCTCTGGGATTAGTCCCAAATGCAACCCCTCTCGGTTGTTTGTATTTAACATAAAGAAATCAATGTCTCCAATTGAATATTTATAATGTAGTTTAGGCGATGCTACTCCACTTCTAAAAATTGCTAACCAATCAGCTTCTCCATTAGTTGTAGCATAGTCTAAGTTTCCCAACACCGAATGGTATTTATCAATGGAAAGCATTGAATTGTAATAAAAATCATCTTTGTAAAGTGGTTCACCACCACGTTTATAACTATCGTTACCCGCAGAAACAATTGCATCTGGTTGCACATTATCTCTTATAAAATTTGAAACCCGTTTTGAACCATTTTCACCTTGATATCCACAGTTTCCTATAAATGCAATCTTTTTAAAACTGTTGAAATACTTTTTGGGGTGCCAAATAGCCAATCCTGGTATTTTAATCGATTCAATATCTTCTAAGGAAGCTCCCTTTGTTAAAGTTATCTTCAAAACAATATCCAAGGTACCTCCTATCCTAGAAAAGCTTGGATTTTTTGGTGAAACAAACTTATTTCTCATGTACAAGGCTTTTTTCAACAATCGCATATCATTGCTTTCTGCATCTATAAAATTAGCTGTGTAATAAAAGTGAGAACAATCTTTTTCATCATCTACACCATAGCAATTCCAGTTATTTCTATCTATCAAACCAAATGATTGGTTATTATATGTTTTATGGGTATCTCCTTCTGACTTAAAACCGTATAAGAATGCATTATTGCCTATGACTCTATCGTATACATATTTGTCGAAGACCTCAACTCTTATTGTTCCATTTCCAGATGCAATAACACCATAATCTCCTTTTTCAGATAATAATTTTAAGCCTTCTAAGACATCTATTTTAGTGTGAATAGCGATATCATGCACTGTTTCATCAACCGCCTCAATAAACAATTTTGGCACATTCCAATACCCTGTCATAACCAATGATTGCCATGTATTACTTTTGTGAAGACTCGCTTTCAATTGGTAATAATAGTTGTTACTCAAATCTTTAGAGGGGGTGACGTCTCCTTTTATTTCTAAAGTCATAATCCCTATTATGTCTATTCCTGCTTGTTGATCTGACAAAGACTTCTGAGCAATTGTTGCTACCGGCTGATTGTTTCCATTGAGTAATTCTAGTGCAACATATACATGGTTACTCGTTGCGCCAAACTCACTAGAATATTTATAACGGACAGTAACAGTCCCACCCTTGGTTGTATCTAACAAGAGAGGGTTTTCACCAAAAGTTAAAATCTCTATAGATTGAGCATTCATAGTTGACATGAAGATTGTAAACAAAGTATTCAACCAAAACTTTTTCATAACAATATTTTTTATAAATTTTCAATAACATTTTTTGGGGGATTTTAGTGCAATTATCTTATGCTAATCATAAACGAAAGTAAAGAGACATGAACTAAAAAAGACATGAAGACAATAGACTTTATGAATACATAATAATAAAAACTTATGCTCATTATACTATTAAATACGATGTTTAAAAGGTAAATTATTAGGAATATTTGTAGTGTTAATTGGTATTTAAAAACTTGTATATACCTTTCTAAATAAACTCTTTTTGTCGACTAGAAATAATTTATCAATCTTTTACTTTTTGAAAAAATTCAGAAAAGCCTTTATTGGATTTTAAAACATAGAGTCCACTTGGAAGATGAGATATATCTACAACCATGTTTGAAAAATTATTTTTAAGCTTAAAAAGCAAAACACCTAGTGTATTATAAACATAAAAAGAAGAATCAATACGATCGTTTGGTGCTATTAATAATGTATCTGAGGTTGTTTCAATAGTTGGATATCCAAGATCTAAGGGTTTAATTTTAAAGGGGATTTCGAAGGTCGATAAATTGTCTATAAATGCCTCCAAGGCTGGGGATGGACTACCGTCACTATTCCAGGCACCTTTGTAATAGGACTTCCAACCTGGGTATGCTATAGGTTCCCAATAAAAAACTCCTAGAGCATTTGCCAATTTAATTTTTTCTATCAAATACCGTAAAAGTTGATAGGATAATTGTGTGTTGAAAACATCAAAGCCCACCTCTGCCACAAGTACCTCTTTGCCGTATCTGGCTTTCAATTGTTTTATATTCTCGATGAGTACATCCACACTTTCCATCCAATTTGTCGCGTCGGGATATAAGGACAAACCAATAACGTCTAAGTCTTCTATTTGAATTCCATTATCAATGAGTCCGTCAATATTCCAAGTACACAAATCATTATCAGTTCCTGTTCCCAAATGCAAAACTGTACCAATTTTTTCATTGCTGTGTTTAACCGCTCGCATACCTGCATTTACAAATGTAGCATAGTTTTCAAAACCATTCGTTTCGGATGCTTTGCCGTGTTCCCACAACATACCATTATTGGTTTCGTTACCAATCTGTACCCATTTAGGAGTGATATTTTCTTGCTGCAACGCATCTAAAACATCCAATGTATGATTGTATACCGCTGCCTCCAATTGGTCCACAGTAAAATCAGTCCAAGCTACCGGTACTGTTTGATTTGCAGGATCTGCCCACCCATCACTATAATGAATTGAAAGCAATACCTCCATGCTGTTTGCTACTGCTATTTTTGCTTTAACAACCGTATCCTCAATGGAACAATAGCCATTTGCTTCTGAATTAAAGGGGTTAACCCAAACCCTAAGCCGCACAGCATTGAGTTGGTGCTCTCGTAATATAGATAACAATTCTGATGTATTACCGCTCTTATCTTTCCATGTAAAACCCGAATTCTCTATTTCAGTCATCCAACTTATATCTACTCCTTTGACAATATGATTCGTATCAAATACATAACCACTAGTGTCCTCGAGAATCAAATTCTCATACAAGTCTATTGCAATAGCTTCCCATGATTGACTTCTAAATAAAATAGCTTTTACCTTATAAAAATACCCTGAAGGTAAATTTTCAGTCAATGCATGGACACTACCAACAAAGAGCGTCACAGTACCATCAACCCCATTTCCTATAGTCTGATTTTGAAGGGTTTGCCCACTTAAAACACGTTGAAAAGCACCCGAAGCATCAAAAAGCTCCAAACCTATATAAATATGATTGCCTTCCGAATTGGGTTCACTGGTATAAGTATAATTTACTACCAACTCACCACCTGTCAATGGATGTACTTCTATTGGATTCTCTGCATACGAAACAATCTCAATAGACTGCGCTATTGTGACTTGAATAAATAGAAAAAACCAACAAAAGGTGTGCTTATATTGCATTAGCAATTCAATTAAAATTCTTTGTCTTCTGTATTAAATACATCAATAACAGGAAGTACTCCTCCTTTTTCATCAAAAAAAGTACTGTAAGAAAAGGGCTTATTTGGAGCTGCAGGTTCCCACCAAAACAATCCTTTACCTCTATTATTTGGTACTTTTCGAACGATTGTTGCGACTGCTTGTAAGAACTTTTTTTGACCATCTTTACTTTCAGGAAAAGGCCCCGCTTTGTCGATAAAATTGGCGGGTTTGAAATGATAAGACGTTTCAACAATTACAATGTCTTTGTCATAAGAGACTGCCATATAGGCCAAACAATCTTCTAAATCCCTCAAATTTCCATGCCATTCAGGATAATAAGATTGCCCAATAATATCATAGTCGAGAGTATAAGAATGAAGGGTGTCAAAAAAATATTTGGTAAATCCAGCATCGCCACCGTTGGCGATATGAATCATAATTTTCGGTACAGTCCCTCCCTTAGCGCTGGCATGTACCCCTGAGATTCCAGCCTTGATAAAGGCAGCAAAATTATCCCAATTCTCAGGTAAGCTGCCGTGTGGCCATAACATACCATGGCTAATTTCATTTCCAATTTGAACCATATCAGGATAGATTGCTGCAGCTTTAAATGCAACGAGTACTTTTTTTGTGTAGGCTTGTATGGCAATCCCCAATTCTTTCGCATTTTTCCCAAGCCAAGCCTTGGGGATATTTTGACGCGAAGGATCTGCCCAAGTGTCGGAATAATGAAAATTAAGCAAAAGTTTGAACCCCTTTTCTTTTGCTTTTTTTGCAGCATCGATTGTATATGCTAAGTTATTAGGCAAATCTGTGGGATTGTGAAACAAACGCAAACGCACCCAAGTGTAGCCATGGCTTTTAAAAATTTCTAAGCCTGAGGTAACCTTGTTATTTTCTTTGAATTCAAAACCAGCATCTTCAGCTTCTTTTAAAAAGGAAAGATCTGCTCCTACTATAAATTCTTGTCCTATTGTAGAATTTACTATGAATACATAAAAAACACTTGTTAAAAAAAATAGTTTTCTTTTTAAAAACATCGCCGTTACGTTTTATAAATTATTCTCACTAATTTTTTGCACTGTCACAAAATCGTAGCCAAGGCTTTCGCCATACAGTAGCATTTTTTCTAATGCCATTAAAAGGTCGGATTCTTTACCATAGGCTACGTCATGAAGCAATACGATTGCACCATTGTGTAGGTTATTTTTAAATGTCTCAAAAAGTGTTTGTGTATGATTTTTAGCAGTATCCCAGTCTCTTGTCGTCAAGGACCACAGTACCGTTTTGACTTCTTTTTGTTTTAAAAAGTCAATTTGTTCTTCCGTAATACCTCCAAAAGGGGGCCTAAAGAGTTTTGAATTTTCAATACCATACTTTTTAAATGTGTCAAATGTCTTTTCTATTTGGGTCTCCCAAAGTACTTGATTCGCCATTTCCCACCCATTGCTATGATCCCAACTGTGATTTGCTATGAGGTGACCACTTTTTTGGGTTAGTTCTACAATTACTTCCTTGTCATGTAAGGCATCTCCTTGCCAAAAAAAAGTTCCTTTTGCTTTATGAGCGTTTAAAACTTTTAAGATCTTTCGAGTAAATGCACTCGGCCCGTCATCAAAAGTAAGTGCTATTTGTCTTTTTTTCGCTGCGCCTCTTACCATACAATAGTCTTTGTACTTATTTTGAAGCTTGGAAAAATGTTTTGGAATGTTACCCATACTATCAGTTTCTTCAACTTCATTCATAAATTTTACTGCAGCGTTTTGATTCCTTTTTAAAGAATCTAATTTTTCTGAAGTAGCTTTTATTTTTAGAGAATCTATGGCAACTCTCGTTTTGATAAGTATTGAAGCTATCCCCGCTTCACAAGCAACAGGGTTTTCACCTATCCATTCAGCGTTTTTATCCCCTTCTACAGAAAATAGAATCTCTCCATCAAAGTTTGGTACTAAGGTACCGTTTGTGTCTTTCACTACTGCATGTACAATATGTATATCTAAGGTTCCCTTTTTTATATCTTTACAGGTAGTATCTTTTTGAACTTCTATTCTATTGGGAGCTTCAGGAGTACGCACGCTGTGACTTGCCACCAACGAATCCTTTATATAAGCATGTGCTTCTAAAACTCCTTTCTGAAATTTTTGAATTTGAAAAGTAAAAGGAGGGTGCTTTAGATGGGTAGTTGTCCGATTGACATCTGGTTTTTGTAGTCCCAATTTTTTGCCATTTAAAAACAATGCAACGGCATCACAATTGCTAAAAACCCGCACCTCCAAGGGACTATTTTCCGTCCAATTATTTGCAATTTGTACCATAGGTGCTCCCATAAACTCTTCAGAACTTCGTTGACTTTTGAAAAAATAATAGGCCGGTTTGGGAATCCTGTAAATATCCATAATTCCGGAAGCTTCCAAATCATCAGCATAGCCTCTGTTGTAGTCAAACATGACCCAATAGCCATCAGCAAATGCAGGTGTTTTAAGATTGTCATTGTGAGCTTCTTGAATGTTAGTCGCTTGTTGCAACAGGGCTGTTTCTCCTGCTGTTCTCAATTGTCGACTCGAACGTTCTTTTTGTAGTAATCCACTCCAACTATCTTGTTGCAACCCCGCATTCATGGCATAGTATTCCCAATCTCCATACTCTGAAACATTGTAGGGTTTTTGAATACTCGGATCGTAGTGTTGCAGTCGGTGTTGTCGTGCTTGCAAATACATATCGTAACCGTAAGATTGCCAACCTGCTGTAAAACATTGTTTGCCTGGATATTCTTTATGTGCTATGGCTGTTAGAGAATCAATAAATACTTCTGGCATCCAAGATTCATTCAAAGATACTTCCCAAGCCAACACAGAGGGATGGTTGCGATCTCTACGAATTAAATTTCTGGCTGTTTGGAAAACCTGTTCTTGAAACTTCGGATCTTCGCTAAAATACTGCCAGCCTAAAATGGCGTCAATGGTGAGTAATCCCAATACATCACAGGCTTCCATAAAAGCAGTACTGTGTGGGTAATGGGACAGGCGTACATAATCAAAACCAGCTTCTTTGATTTTATAGGCGTCTCTGTATTGGGCATTGTCTGAAAGTGCATAGCCTATATGTGGGTATTCTTGGTGTCGGTTGACTCCTCTCAAAAAGATTTTTTCACCATTTAGGTATAGATCTTGTCCTTTAAATTCGATGTTTTTAAAACCAATTTTTTGTGTTTCTCGGTCCACAACGATTCCATTTTCAAGGAGTTCAGTCGATAATGTATACAAATTTGGATGTTGAGGTCCCCATAATTTTGGGTTTTTTACCTCTAGATTCGTCAACATCTCCTGTTCACTATTCGCGGCAATGGATACCTTTTTTGAAACTTTGACTAAACTTTTCCCATCATTATCTAACAGGGTATTTCGCACTGAATACACAAGTGTTCTTTTAGATGTATTGCGTACATGTGTTTGTATTCTAGCAATCGCACTTGCTCTTGTTACTTTTGAATACCTTACAAAAACACCTCCACTTGCGGTTTTATTTTCTAAAATAGGATCCGTAATGTAAAGCCGATTTTTGGCAACCAACCAAACATTTCTATAGATTCCTCCATAGGTATTAAAATCCAATTTCTGTAATGGTTTAGGACCTGTAATGGGGTTGTCTCTATTATCCAAACGTACCGCAATGGTATTTTCTGAATCCATATCCACCGCTTCTGTCATGTCAATTACAAAAGGTAAATAGCCTCCCTGATGTCGGATCATTTTTTTTTCATTGATCCATACTTCAGCAATATTCATGGCTCCTTCAAACTTTAAAAAGAGACGCTTCCCTTCCATTTCAGGTGGAATGCTAAATTTTTTACGGTACCAAGAAACCCCTTGCCATTGCTTTTGTACTACTTTTGGCTCCAATTGGGTTGTATGAGGCAAGGTGACAGGTATCCAATCTGATTCGCTACTATTTCTATAAAAGAAAGCGGTATCAGAAGGTGTATCTAGCCTTTTAAAAACCCAATTTTCATTGAACTTTTGTTTTTTTAAGACCGTCTGTGACTTTTTGCTACAAGAAGTATAGCCCATAGCAATACCTACCAAATACAGTATTAAAAACCTATTCATAGTATCGTTTGATTTATTCAGTTTCATCTAAAATTATAAGTACTAAAATGTTAGTTTTTCTTACTAAACTTTAATGTTTTGTGCTGATTTCCATTTGAAACTCTTAGGATATATATTCCTTCATTCAGCCTTGAAACATCAATGATTGGAGTTTTCATTTGCTTTTTTAAAACTTGCGTACCAATTATATCAAACACCTGTACTTGAAATTTTTCACCGACATTAAATCCTTCAACCACAATACTTTCTGAACTTGGATTGGGATAAACTGCAATTGTATTGTGGGGTTTAGCGACTTTTTCTTCCCCTAGAGTAGTCCCTTGAATATCAAGTGCTATAT
>JBMZVD010000039.1:0-20446 GCA_049625305.1 Flavicella sp. | reverse complement strand
TTATAGGAAAAATTGACACATTCTTTTGACGGTAAGATTGTTTGCATTTTTTTGAAAAAACGTGCCAATTGACCTCTGGAATCATGTTTAATATAGCACATATTTTAGATTCTTTATAAGCAGGTAAATACACTGTATAATGATTTTCTTCAACTACTGTCATACGACGAATTGCTTGACGTATAATAGGCAAATAAATACTCGAATCATACCTCTTAAAATGGAATCCAAAACTTTGAATACTCGGAGCATAATATTTTAAGATAAAACGGTTAAATGAGCTTTTGTTTTTAGGTTGAGGTACTTTTTTTGACAAAAGGGCGCTTTGGTGACTCAGTGAAATGCAGTTGACACCTCTTAATTTGCATGCCCAAGCAGATATAGGTTCAAAATCATTGATAACTAGATCGTAATCGCTAACTGGACAACTTCTAATTTCTTTAATTACTCTAAATATCTTAGCTTTTTTAATTGTGGCGAAAATATCGACTCCTCCTTTGTTACCAAAAATAAAACTGAATCCTTTGTAAGAATATTTAATGTCATGTGGTAGCTCAATATCTCCTTGTGTACCACTCACTAATAAGTCAACATTTACTCTATTTTCAAGAACAGGTACTATCTCTTTAGCACGACTTAAATGTCCGTTTCCAGTAGCTTGGATAGCATACAATACTTTCATTACTTTTGAAGGTTAAATTCGTTTAACATGGATTGAAATAATTCTTTGGGGGATTGATCTATAGTATCTAATTTGTTTGATACTGATGTTGTTATATTTGAATGCAACGCATCTTTAGGATGTGTATACAATTGCCAATTTGTATCGTTGTACTCTAAAGCAGTTAAGTTTTCAACCCAATCGCCAGAATTTAAATATACAGTACTCCCTTTTGAAGTCGAAAATTTAGAAATCTGTGCTTGGTGAATATGACCACAGAATACCTTATCATACCCCATAGCGATTGCATTGTCTGTTACTGTTTTTTCAAAACTATTTACAAAGGAGACTGCTCCTTTAACACTGTCCTTAATCTTTTTTGACAATGACACGCGTCTTCTTCCAAAAATTCGACAAAAAAAATTGACAAAGGTATTGACTAGGATCAAAAAATCATAACCAATGGCACCGACTTTGGTTAGCCAACGTGCATGTTGCATTGTAATATCAAATACATCACCATGGAAAAACCAACAAGAAGTATTGTCAATATTCAATATGTATTGATTGTGTATTTTGAAAGAGCCTAATTGGAACCCTTCAAACTTACGTAACATTTCATCGTGATTACCGGTGATATAATGAACAGGAATTCCCTTAGAAATCCATCCCACTATATGCTTTATGATTTTCATATGGGATTTGGGAAAATAACGCTTTTTGAACTGCCATATGTCTATGATGTCACCATTTAGAATAACTTTCTCAGGTGAAATACTTTTCAAATACTGTAATAATTCTTTAGCGTGACAACCATAGGTACCTAAATGAATGTCAGATAAAACTAATATTTTAATACTACGCTTTTTATTGTTCTCCATTATGAACTGAAATGATTATTTAATCAATGTGAAAAATAATGAGAACTATATTGTTGTGAGTTTTTATATGATTAAAATAATATTAAAAAAAAACCCGATACTTAATGTATCGGGCTTTAATTTTACATGCAGATAATAAGGATTTAACCTCCAAAATCATCAAATCTTACGTTTTCAGGTGGTACTCCAAAATCATCACACATCTTAACGACTGCTTGATTCATCATTGGTGGACCACAGAAATAGAATTCAATATCTTCAGGAGCTTCGTGATTGTTTAGATAGTTATCAATCAAGGCTTGGTGTACAAATCCAACAAAACCATCTCCTTCTGAGTCTAAATTTTCTTTTACTTTCCAGTTGTCTTCCTCTAATGGTTCAGACAATACCAAGTGCATTTTAAAGTTAGGGAATTCCTTCTCTAAAGCCTCAAAATAATGTAAGTAGAACAATTCTCGTTTTGAACGACCACCGTACCAGTAAGAAACTTTACGACCTGTTTTCATTGTATGAAACAACTCATACAAATGAGAACGCATCGGCGCCATTCCAGCTCCACCTCCAACATATACCATTTCAGAATCAGATTCGTTGATAAAGAATTCTCCATAAGGTCCAGAAATAGTAACTTCATCACCTGGCTTTTTAGAGAAAATATAGGAAGAAGCAATACCAGGATTCACATCCATCCATCCACCTTTCACTCTATCAAAAGGAGGACATGCAATACGAACATTCAACATGATGTTTCTTCCTTCAGCAGGGTAAGAAGCCATAGAATATGCACGCTCTACTGTATCAGGATTTTTCATAACCATTGGCCACAAACCGAACTTATCCCACTCTTCATGGAATTTTTTAGGTTCACCAGGGTGATCTTGTGGATGGGCAGTAATGTCCATGTCCGTAAAGTTAACCTCTGTTTTTGGAATTTCAATTTGTATATATCCACCCGCTTTGTAATCCATATCTTCAGGAATTTCAACAACGAATTCCTTGATGAAAGATGCAACATTGTAGTTAGAAACTACTTTTGCTTTCCATTTCTTGATTCCGAAAATTTCTTCAGGGATAGAAATCTCCATATCATTTTTTACTTTAACTTGACATCCTAAACGTGCCCCTGATGCTAATTCTTTACGTGTAAAGTGAGGTGTTTCAGTAGGCAATGCATCACCACCACCAGAGTGAACATGACACTCGCATTGGATACAAGTACCTCCCCCTCCACAGGCAGATGGTAAAAATATTTTTTCATTTCCCAAAGTTCCCAACAAAGTACCTCCTGAGTCAACTTCGATGGTCTTTTCACCGTTAATTGTAATCTTTACTTTACCAGAAGGCAATAATTTTGCTTTGGCTCCTAACAAAATAGCAGTCAAAATTAAAATTATGATTAAGAATACAACAATACTTACTATTATAGTCATTTCTATACTGTTTATTGTTTATAATTTGATTCCTGAAAAACTCATGAATCCGATAGCCATCAATCCTGTAATGATAAATGTAATTCCCAATCCTTTCAAAGGAGCAGGTATATTTGAGTATGCAATTTTTTCACGAATTGCAGCAATCGCTAAAATGGCTAAAAACCATCCGATACCAGACCCTAATCCGTAAACTGCAGATTCACCAACATTGGCGAAATCTTTTTGTTGCATAAATAAAGACCCCCCTAAAATAGCACAGTTTACAGCAATCAAAGGTAAGAAGATACCTAATGCGCCATATAGTGCAGGTGCAAAACGCTCTACAATCATCTCTACGAGTTGTACCATAGATGCAATAACCGCAATAAACATAATAAAACTTAAGAAACTCAAATCAATTTCATTAGCTCCTCCAACTCCATAACTAGCATCTAGCCATGATAAAGCTCCAGCTTTCAGTAAATATGAGTCTAACAAGTAGTTTACGGGTACAGTAACTACCAATACAAAGATAACGGCAGCTCCAAGTCCAACAGCTGTTTTTACTGTTTTCGATACAGCTAGGTACGAGCACATTCCAAGGAAGTATGCAAATACCATATTGTCAATGAAAATACTTTTTACGAAAATGTTGATATAATCCATTTTGTATATTTTTTAGTTTTCAATTAAAATTCTGTTCTTAGATCTCTGGATCCAAATAATGATTCCCACAGTAATCAAAGCCATAGGAGACAACAACATAAATCCGTTATTCTCGTAACCCAAAGCATACAATCCTGTAGAATCAGCTAAAGTCTTTGCTTTGTGCCCTAAGACTTCAAATCCAAATAATTTACCTGATCCTAATAACTCTCTAAAGAAAGCTACTAGTACAAGAATCAAAGCATATCCAGCACCATTTCCAACACCATCTAAGAAAGATTTCCAAGGTCCGTTAGCCAAAGCAAAAGCTTCCAAACGTCCCATTACAATACAGTTGGTAATTATCAATCCAACGAATACAGACAATTCTTTACTTACGTCATATGCATACGCTTTCAATATTTGATCTACTAAAATTACCAAAGAGGCAACAATCAACAATTGAACAATGATACGAATACGTCCTGGTATCATGTTACGTATTAAGGATACAATCACATTACTTGCGATAATTACAAATAATACCGCGATTGACATCACCAAAGCTGGCTTTAATTGAACAGTAATCGCCAAGGCAGAACAGATACCTAGTACTTGAACTGAAATGGGGTTGTTATCGTTTAAAGGATCTGTTAATAAGGCCTGATTTTTTTTAGAAAACAAAGGTTCTTTTTCTTCTGCCATGATTAGTTGTTTTTAAAATAAGGTAAATAACGTGCCAATCTTTCTTGTACCATATCAGAAACACCGTCTGATGTAATGGTACCTCCAGAAATAGCATCTACGCCGTGCATGTCTCCAGAAGGAGCTCCTCCTTTGATTGCTTTTACAGACACAAAATTGTCAGCTACAAATCCAGCAGATACATCTTTTAATAAAGACTTTCCTTTGAACTGAGCTTGAAACCAATCTGTTGTAATTTCAGCACCCAAACCTGGAGTTTCTCCTTTGTGGTCAAAATTGGCACCTATGATAGTGTTCTTATCACCATCCAAAGCAATGTACCCCCAAATGGCATCCCACAATCCTGCACCGTATAAAGGAACTACATAAAAGGTCTTACCATCTTTATTTGCTACATACAAAGGAAAGCGTTGCGAATCATCTCCCTTTTTAACTTCTTTCTTTAAACTCAAGTTAAATGCAGATACTTCTGAATCTACAGAACCGTCATTTTTTAAAGCCAATTGTTCTTTGATATACGTATCAAAACTTGCTTGAGCTTCGTCTCTAGAAACCTCAACACCAATCGTTGAAAGAATCTTTTGCATTTTTTCTGCTTTTACATTTTTATCTTGGAGTGGTTTCAAGCTTGTCGCTGTAAAAGCTAACAAACCTGCAATCAAAGTCACCATGATAATTGCAAAAATAAATGTATATGAATTGCTATTTTTATCCATTTCTTAAGCTGTTTTTAAACGTTTTTTACGTCGGTTAATATTTCCTTCTACCACGTAATGATCAATTGTAGGAGCAAAAACGTTCATTAATAAGATGGCCATCATAAATCCTTCAGGGTAAGCTCCGTTGAATACACGGATCATAATTCCTAAGAAACCAATCAAGAAACCATAAATCCACTTTCCTTTGTCTGTCTGTGCTGCAGATACTGGATCTGTTGCCATAAACACCATAGCAAAAGCAAAACTTCCAACCAACATGTGCTGGTACCAAGGGAAGCTCATCAAAGCATTTAGTGAAAGTGCGTTGAAAATTAAGCCCATGATAGAAGCTCCAATAACACCACCTAACATAATTCTCCAACTTGCAATACCTGTAAACAATAAGAATGCTGCACCGATTAATATCATCAATACAGAAGTCTCACCTACTGATCCAGGAATATATCCCATAAACATGTCAAAGACACTATAACTTACATTGTTGTTTGCAGCAAGGGATCCTAAGATAGTCTCCCCTGAGATAGCATCTACTGTGGCAGCATCTGCAACCCACACCTTGTCTCCTGACATTTGTGGTGCATATGAAAAGAATGCAAAGGCTCTTGCTACCAATGCAGGATTCAATATATTCATCCCAGTTCCTCCAAAAGCTTCTTTTCCAATCAATACAGCAAAAGCTACTGAGATTGCTAACATCCATAATGGAAAATCGATAGGCATAATCAAAGGAATCAACATTCCTGACACCAAATATCCTTCGTTGATTTCATGTCCTCTATAGATTCCGAATGCAAACTCAATTCCCAAACCTACGCCGTACGACACAGCTACCATTGGTAAGAATTTGAATGAACCATAAATGAGGTAATCTAAAAACGTACCTACTTCTCCTAACTGTGAAAAGTGCTGATAACCAACGTTCCACATTCCGAATATTAAAGCTGGAATCATGGCAAAAATAACAGTTACCATAACTCGCTTTAAATCTACTCCATCTCTAATATGTGCTCCTTGGTGAGTTGTATGATTTGGTACGAAAACCAAAGTATCAAACGCGTTAAAACCAGGTGCGAATTTCTCAAACTTCCCTCCTTTGTCAAAGAGAGGCTTGAATTTGTCGAATGTATTTCTAATTGCTTTCATTATCCTACTTCGTTTATCATTAAGTCTAACCCTTTTCTGATGATCGCTTGTGCTTCAATTTTTGAAGAACTCGTATAATCGATCAAAGCGAAATCTTCAGGAGCTACTTCATAGATCCCTAGGTTTTCCATTTTTTCAATATCATTGGCCATCACAGCTTTCAACAATTGCATTGGAAAAATATCAATCGGCATTACCTTTTCCATTTCACCCGTTACAACCATCGCACGTTCTTCACCATTCAGACTAGTGTTCAATGTGTATTCTTTATTTGGAGACAACCAAGAAAAAGATGTTCTTGAAGCACTATGTATATTGTTTCCTACAAAAGGAATCCATCCAAACATCCTGTACTGATTCCCTTCAGGAATAACACTTACTACATTATCATAAAATCCTAAAAAGGCTCCTTCAGCTGCAGCTTTATCTCCAGTAAGTACGTTTCCAGAAATAACTCTTGTATTATCTGTGTTTATTTTACCTGCTAGCAAAGAAGTCAAATCTTGACCTAGAGTTGCTTGGTAGTATTGTGGCGCAGCCACTTCAGAACCAGCCAAAGCAATCGTTCTACTTGGCTTAAACTCACCTGTTAAGAACAATCTTCCAATGATAGCAACATCTTGAGGGTTTACAGTCCAAACTCTCTCTCCAGCGTTGATAGGTGACAACTTAGAAATCTGAACTCCAACGTTACCAGCTGGGTGTTTTCCAGCAACTTGAACCAAAGTAGCATCTTCAATCTTTGCAAAGAAAGAAGAGGCATCATTCGTTGTCAAGTATGTTTTACCTGACGTCAATTTTGATAGAGCAGTAACACCTGCTTGGAAAGCAGCTTGATCTTCTCTCAATACAAAATCGTAATTTGGAGCCAAAGGTGCCGTATCAAAAGAAGAGATAAAGATGGCTTTCGCCTCTTCATCAGGATTCGCAATCACATCGTATGGACGTTGATTTACAAAGGGCCAACAACCACTCTCTAAAATTTTAGAAAGCACCTGCTCTTTTGAAAGATTTTTTGGATCTTCCTTACCGAAATTTACAAATTCATCTGATTCTTTAGCGGTAATAATCACTGCTAAAATCCTTCTCTTTGCTCCTCTTTTAATCTCGGTTACAGTACCACTTACAGGGGAAGTAAATTTGATTTTTTCGTTCGATTTTGAATAAAACAAAACAGTTCCAACAGCAACTTCATCACCAACTTTTACAGTCAATTTAGGAGTAATACCGTGAAAATCTTTTGGTTGTATTGCAAAAATCCCCGAACGAGGAACTGCAGAAATCTTTTCTTCTGCTTTACCTTTAAGCTTGATATTCAAGCCTTTTTTTATTCGAATGTCTTCTGACATATTTAGAATTTAAGTTAATCTGTTTTAGAACAATGCAAATTTAAAAGTTTTGTGTTTTATAACCTCGTAATAGCGCCATTAAATCTGAGCAAAACCTTATTTATAATAATTCTAAACTAGTCTTGCGTTTTTTTTAACATCTTAAAAATCAAATGAAATATTATCATGAAAAGTTTTTAAATTTTACGATATCATCAACCTAATTTACTTATGTTTATAAGTCACTACATTACAAAAGCTCATATTTGAGGAAATCAGATGCCAAGAAAGTGTTAAAAGAAATGTGATGGGAAGCAAAAAGATTCTAAATAAGTAACTTTACCTCGTTAAAACGACATCATGAAAACTAAAACTGCCTATATCAACTTATTAGCATTCTTTCTGTTTTTAAATGCAACGGCTCAAAACTATACTGCTGATTTTATTAAAAGTGTGACTTTTAGCAACGGTGTCAATCAGAACCCAATACTAAAACTCGGAGAATCTTTTATCGTGTCTTTTGACGATTTACAAGCCGATCAAAAAGAGTATAGATATTTAATAGAACATTGTGACTATAACTGGAAAAAGACAGACTTACAAGTCACGAATTTTTTAGATGGATATGACTCTTTTGAAATCAACAATTTCGAAAATTCTTTTAACACCTATCAAAATTATACCCACTACTCATTTGCCATCCCCAATCAATTTAGTCGGATCAAAACAAGCGGCAATTATATATTAACAGTTTTAAACTCTTATGATGAAATATGCTTTCAAAGGAGATTTGTAATCTATGAACCAGTTGTTACCGTCAGAGCTAGTGTAAAAAGAGACAGAAATATTGAGAACATTCAAAAAAAACAGGTGGTCAACTTTTCCGTAGTTCACCCAGATTTAAGAATCAACAATCCCAAACAAGAGTTAAAAATCAGTATCCTACAGAATAACGATTGGAATCTCGAAAAGAAAAACCTAATACCCTTATTTTATAGAAATAATGAAATTATCTACAACTACAATGAAGAAACTAGTTTCTATGGAAATAATGAATTTTTAAATTTTGACACTAAAAATGTAAGAGGATCCAATATTTTTATCGCGAGTACTATCATTGAGAACCAACAATTTCACAGTTATCTGTACGCAACTATTGCAAGAAGATTTATGCCATATACTTATTTTCCTGACATAAACGGTGGATTTACTATACGCACATTAAACGGCAGTAATGCGGGAATTGAAAGCGAATACAATAGGGTGCATTTTGCATTGGAATCTAAGGGTATTGATACAAATAAAGATGACATTTATGTATATGGGGCTTTTAACAATTATGCTTTCACTGAAGAAAACAGAATGAAATACAATAAAATCTCTGGAAAGTTTGAAACTGAAATAAACTTAAAACAAGGGTTTTACAACTACATGTACATTACAAAAAAAGGAGAAGAACCCGTAGCCCTTCACAAAGTGTCTGGCAGCTTTCAGGAAACTGAAAACGACTATACAATCTTAGTTTACTATAAGCCATACGGAGCTGTACTTGGTAAAGTAATTGGTAAAACTACAATAAATAGCAAATCCTAAACCAATAAAAAAACACAATCGATAAGCAAGGTAACATTTAAATAACTATATTTAATTTACTAAAACAATAATTCTGTGATTGACAAAATAACAAAAGGAATTAAGATTTCGGTTGAAACAAACTACGAAGGTATTCATGTAAACGAACAAAACAAGTTGTTTGCTTTTAGTTACGTTATAACAATTGAAAACCAGAGTTCTGATGTCGTGCAATTACTTTCTCGCAAATGGGAAATACACGATTCTCTTTTTTCTACAGAAACTGTTATTGGCGACGGCGTAGTGGGACAAATCCCAATATTGGAACCCAATGAAAGGTATCGTTATACCTCACACTGTCTTTTAAAATCTACCGTAGGCTCTATGAGAGGCCACTACAGAATGGTGAATTTTTCAACTAAAGAGGAATTCAATGTTGAGATTCCTACTTTCCAATTGGTAGTTAAAGGCGTATTAAACTAACATTTTACAAATGTTTCAAAACTATAAATATTTTTACTTTGTATTACTTTGAGATACGAATCTGTTGTACCGTGTAAAATAGAATACTCTTGATTGATACAAAAGTCAGATTTTGAAATATCCACAAAAGTATTGGATTGCAAATCACCAGACGAACTGAACCGTTGTAATCGCAATATAGAAGTCTCATTCGTTGACTGTAAAACAAACCATGCTCCGCTACCAATTCCACTCAGCCACTGGCCATTTGAAATCTCAAAAGATGCAACATCTGGATCAATCGTTCCTTTAAAATTCAACACTTGCGAAACCCTTGCTGTCAAACACTTGATATGCTCTTTTTGAACAGACTTGTTGGTATATGTATTTATTTGTTGCTGGAAAACCTCGTAAACAACTGCTTCAGTTTTACCTTTGAGCAAATTACTTACAGGACTCGGTGTAATTATTTTTGAAATAGATAAAGCTTTGCGAACTTCAACATTTGTTGTACTGTATTCCAAGAGATCACAAACAAATCGAGCACAATTACTGCCACCATTTGTAAAAGCCCCGTAAGGAACCTCTCCTCTATTTTGCAATGTTTGCGCATAATAGAGTGCTTTTTTGTAATCAATTTGAGAGTTTATTGACGCTAACATGCGACCCGTACCGTGTGTATTTTTAGATTGAGACTCAAAATACAAAAGCAACTGGTTTAAATTGTCAATTTCATTATTCTTAAAAATCGCTTTAAAAGGAATTGACAATTCTACATCCGTTTTCACACTTCGAACCCTTCCATAATCTTCAGATGTAATGTAACGTCCAAAATCAAAATATAAAATAGATCCTTTGTTTTTACAAACCAAAACCAAAGCAGCATGTCCAGCTTTCACATTATTTATACCACCAATACCCAATATAGGCCATAGATATCTCGAAAGCTCCCTCGTAGCTGTTCTAACAACTGTATCTGGGTAGGCTAATATGATAGCTACTCCAGATTTTGTGTCAGTATCTTGATCAGATATTAATTGCATCTAACACAGTATCAAATGAAACCTTTGTCTGTTTTGATGTTAACAAATCTAAATAAGACATAGAAATGACATCTCCCTTTTTTGCTATAGTTGTAATACTGACCGTCTCAACATGAGAACGCTTCATACGAATTGCAGTAGTAGGAGTTCCCACAGTAGAATTATTATGAAAAGAAAGAGGGTTTAGTTCTGTCAATGTTTCTTGAGTAGACAACCATGACTTAAACCATGTTTGACGATCCTTTTGAACAGCGTCTGAGTACAACGATGAAGAAGACCAAATGCGAGGTCTATTATTTAATTCTTGACATTGTAACAATTTACCATCCCAAATTATTTCCAGAGAAAAATTAGCATTCGTCCAATCTAAAACAACACAAGTAAAAGGAGCAAAATCAGAGAAATTAATATCCTTTAAATCTTCAAAAACATCCGAAGACAAGGCTATATTTTTGACAAATACTCCACGGCTTTTAGCATAGCTTTTAGCCACATCATCATCCTTAGCATTCATGAGACATACCAGTCTTTTATTTTCAGAGAGCAACACCCAAGACCCACCTGCAACTATGTCTTTTGGATAAAGTAAAGAGACACCTTGTTCCTCGTATATTTTTGGAGGAATTGTATTTCGTAAAGGACTTTCATCTCTACTTGATGTAAAAACAAAATCCCCGTGCTCATCAGGGATATAGGTAACTGTACACATACATTTAAAATATAATGCAAGATACTTAAAAAAACAGCAATCAATAAACCATTCACTAAGTTTCAAACTCCTTATTTTTAATATTCACAACAAGAAATCAAAAATGATTCTATTAAATGCCAAAACCTAAGTATCTTTGTACAGTAAACACAAACAAGCAACATCAACAATAACTAGCGAGCTAACATGAATAGAACTACACGTGTTTTCCCCCTTAAAAAGGATACGCTTTTTAAAACCAAAGCATTGCATTGGGCTCAAAAATACGAAACTAATCTGTGGTTAGACTCTAACGAAAATGATGACAAATACGGAAAATTTGAGGGGATTTTGGCAGTGGGAGCTCATGCTGTTTTGAGTTGCACTGCAAAAGACAGCTTTCAAAAATTAAAGCAATTTCGAAAATCTACAAACGATTGTATCTTTGGTTACTTAGGTTACGATTTGAAAAACGATGTTGAAAACTTACAATCACAAAACGACGACCAACTGTTTTTTCCTGATTTATATTTTTTTCAACCTCAAAAAATACTTTTTTTCACAAAAGACAAAGTTCGTTTCGAATACCTAAATAGTATACAAACTGAAATAGAAATGGATTATGAATCCATATCAAACTTTTCTGAAACCCAAACACCATCGAAAACACCAGAGGTACACATACAATCTAAAATAGAAAAAAAAGAATACGTAGATAAAGTCAAACAACTTCTTAATCACATTCAAAAAGGCAGATTATATGAAGCTAATTTTTGCCAAGAATTTTATGCTCAAAATGCACAGATTACCCCTCTAGAAGTTTACAAAAAACTCAACAACATATCAAGTCCTCCATTTGCTTGTTTTGGAAAAATAAAAGACAAGTATATCGTTTCCGCATCTCCAGAAAGATACTTACAAAAAAATAAAAACACTGTCAGATCTCAACCTATCAAAGGAACCGCGAAGAGATCTGAAGATTTAGCGTTAGACCAAGCTCTTAAGAAGTCACTAATGGAAGACCCCAAAGAAAGAGCAGAAAACATCATGATTGTTGATTTGGTTCGTAATGACTTGTCTCGTCTTTCTGAAAAAGGAAGTGTTCATGTTGAAGAATTATGTGAGGTGTATAGTTTCAAACAGGTACATCAAATGATTTCAACGATATCCTCAACTGTTGATCTGAAAATGGATGAAGTAAATTTGATAAAAAACACCTTTCCAATGGGAAGTATGACAGGTGCTCCTAAAGTATCAGCAATGGAAATCATTGAGGAATTAGAGGAGACCAAACGAGGTCTATACTCAGGAGCTATTGGTTATATCACGAAAGAGGGTGACTTCGACTTCAACGTTGTTATTCGTAGTATTCTATACAATGCAACCCAACAATACTTATCATTCTCTGTGGGAAGTGCCATTACAGCCATGTCAGATCCCGAAAAAGAATACGATGAGTGTCTTTTAAAAGCTAAAGCCATGAGAAAAGTCCTGACTAAAACTTATGAGTAATGCCGCATCAGAATAATGATTGAAATTGAGTATCTTTGAGTATCATCCTATTTAAACAACAACGTGTGTTAGACAAATTCAGAAAACAATTACAAAAAAGCTTCCCTAAACTCCAAAAGAGTAATGTTTTAATAGCGATATCAGGAGGGATTGACAGTGTTGTTTTGGCACATTTAATGCACCACTTTAATGGTAGTATTGGATTTGCACATTGTAATTTTCAACTTCGTGAAAAGGAAAGTGATGCGGACGAATTATTTGTAAAACAATTGGCAGAAACTCTTTCTGTAACCGCATTCACAAAAAAATTCGATACCATAGTCTATGCAAAAGAAAAAGGACTATCCATTCAAATGGCTGCGCGTGAACTTCGCTATGCTTGGTTTGAAGAAATAGCAAGCACACATTCCTACGAGTATATACTCACAGCACATCACAAAGAAGATGTGCTTGAAACTTTTATAATCAACTTGACACGAGGGACTGGCTTAGATGGACTGCTTGGAATTCCAAAGAAAAATGGCAAAATTAGACGCCCTCTATTGAATTTTACTAGACAAGAAATAGCGGATTATGCCCAAACAAATGACATCGAATGGCGGGAAGACAAGAGCAATGCAAGTTCGAAATACCTTCGCAATAAAATCAGGCATGATATTGTACCGACGTTAAAAGAAATAAATCCAAAAATACTCGACAATTTTGACAAGACACTCAAGCATCTAAACGAGAGCAATTCAATTGTAAAAGATAGAGTAGAAAGTCTTAAAAGACACGTTATGTCCATCGATGATGAAGGAGTTTTAAGTATTTCAATTCGGAAAATCAATGAGTTAAAAAACCCAAAAGCAAATTTATACGAACTACTTAAACCTTATGGATTTTCAAACTCAAAAGACGTCACTCAACTTTTAAAAGCTCAATCCGGAAAACAATTGTTCTCTAAAACACACAGATTGATTAAAGATAGAGAACAACTCTTACTAACGACATTAAAAAATAACGGCGAGAACTATCATGCAATCACTGAGGATACAAAAGAAATAAATACACCCATTCATTTAGAATTTAACACCGTCAAAAAGCTAGGTGTCAGTAATAAAAACACTGCCTACATCGATAAAAATTTGTTAAATGACACTTTGATTGTAAGGAAACACCAAAAAGGAGACTACTTTTATCCCATTGGCATGCAAGGGAAGAAAAAAATTAGTAAATATTTTAAGGATGAAAAATTATCACTTTTAGAGAAAGAAGAAACTTGGTTACTTTGTAATGGTAACGAAATTGTTTGGGTCATAGGAAGAAGACTAGACAACCGTTATAAAGTAACTACTCAGACACAATCAATTTTTGAAATAAAATACCATTAAATTGGATACAAGTTATCCAATACAACATTCATAATTCATGAAAAAATATCTTTTTACCCTACTTCTACTATTCGCAAATTTAATCAATAGTTACAGCCAATCAGAAACCATACGCTGGGAAACTGATGTAAAAAAAGAAACAAATAACGAATACACACTTACTTTTAAAGGAATTTTAAAAGAGGGGTGGCATTTGTACTCTCAGCACCTACCTAAGGGTGGACCAATTGCTACTGAGTTTACTTTTGAAGAAAGTGAAAAAAAATACATCTTGATTGGAGCCACTCAAGAGAGTGATACACACACTTCTTACGAAGCTATCTTTGAAATGGAAACCGCATACTTTGAAAGAGAAGCTGTTTTTAGTCAAAAAATCAAATTATTAACTGAGGAATTTCAACCGATTACAGTCACTGCAATGTATCAAACTTGTGACGATCAATCTTGTACCTTTGAACCGGGAGAAACCCTTGTTTTTACTCTTCCAAATACTGAAGCTTTAACGGTAAAAACTAAGGTAAGTGCATCAAGTAAAGAGAGAGCTGCAGCACTGGACTTAAAAATCCCCAATAAAGATGAGTTTCTTGAAACTGAAACCTCAGAAAAAAATAAAAAAGGGCTGTCTAGTATTTTTATTTTGGGATTCTTAGGAGGGCTAGTCGCTTTGCTAACACCTTGTGTTTTCCCTATGATTCCTTTGACTGTCTCATTTTTCACCAAACAAGGAAAAAATAAAAAGAAAGGAGTCAGCAACGCCATTTTGTATGGAGGTTTCATCGTATTGATATACTTGTTATTAAGCCTGCCTTTCCATTTTCTTGATTCTCTAGACCCTGAAATATTAAATAGCATTTCCACTAATGTTGCTTTGAATGTAAGCTTCTTTGTTATTTTTATTGTTTTTGCTATTTCATTTTTTGGTTATTTTGAAATTACCCTGCCACATTCATGGTCAGACAAAATGGACTCAGCCTCTAGTATAGGTGGTTTGATTGGGATTTTCTTTATGGCGTTGACTCTTGCGATCGTCTCTTTTTCATGTACAGGACCTATACTCGGATCCTTGTTAGTTGGAGCGCTTTCTTCTGATGGAGGAGCCATTCAATTGACCTTTGGAATGGTAGGATTTGGCGCAGCATTGGCATTGCCTTTTACTTTGTTTGCCCTATTCCCAAACTGGCTTCAAAACTTACCACGCTCAGGTGGATGGCTCAACACAGTAAAAGTTGTTTTAGGATTTTTAGAAATTGCATTGGCCTTGAAATTCTTATCCAACGCAGATATGGTTCAACATTGGGGTCTGTTGAAAAGAGAAACATTCATAGCTATTTGGATTCTGGTATTTGTCGGATTGGCTTTGTACCTATTTGGTAAAATTAAGTTCCCGCATGATGGTCCTGTGAAAAAACTTAGCAGAGGAAGAATCATAATAGGATCTTCATCCTCTTTGTTTGCCTTATACTTAACCTCAGGGCTATTTTTTAACACCTCACTGAATGCGTTGAGTGGCTTTGCTCCTCCTAAGTTTTATAGTCTCTTTGAAACCAAAACAGAGTGCCCTCTCAACCTCAATTGCTTTAAAGATTTTGAGGAAGGATTGGAATACGCTAAAAAAAATGACAAACCCATTTTACTAGATTTCACAGGGTGGGCTTGTGTGAATTGCAGAAAAATGGAAGAAAATGTATGGAGCGACCCCAAAGTCTACGAGGAGTTGGAAAAATTTGTATTGATTTCTCTTTATGTAGATGATCGAAAGGAACTGCCTACTGAAGCTCAGTTTGAGTACAAAAAAATCAATGGAAAAATCAAAAAAATTAAAACTGTTGGCTCAAAATGGGCGACTTTACAAGCCATTAACTTTGCCACAACCTCTCAACCATTTTATGTGCAACTTTCAAACGAACTAAAACTATTGAACAGACCTGAAAAGTACACAGACAAACAAACCTATCTCACCTGGCTTCAAGAAGGCTTGAAAAACAACAAATAAATATCCTCAAACAACAAAACCGCTCTATTTAAAAATGGGCGGTTTTTTTATGAACGATCATCTACTTTTTAATAAAAACTTGCAACCTAGTCACGAATCAATAATCAAAATACCAATTGAACAAGTCTACCTTGACTCCAAATGAAAACCAAGTTGTTTGAGAATTCTCAAAAGTATCAGATGGAATCTCTGGGTTTAATTCACGATACATACATCTAGCAAACACCTTTAAATCAGTAACAGGGTTTATCAAGTAGTTTAATTGGAAATCTAAATGGTTTAAGATAGCTTTATCACCTTGACCTATCTCATTTCCATAGTCTGCAACTCGATCATTATAAGATTTAAAAATATCTCCTCCATAATTTAGACCATCTTTATCATACCCTTTCGTTCCATGAATCCATTTTAAATGGGTAGAAAAGCGTCCTTTGGTATACCTAGAAATCAAAATTGACTCTCTAAAATTAGCACCCCATGGGTGACCAATAGCTTGTCCGTAATTTCCGTAATTCAAAGTTGGGTAACCGTGAGAAAAGGTGTAAGGTCTTGCCTGATTATATTCCATCTGAAGATATAGATTTGGCACCCCAAAAACATCGAAATAACGAAAGCCTATTTGAGCTGCAAATTTGTTGGACCAATAGCCATTGCTGGCTTTTACCTCAGACAAGGTAAATTCATCAATAACAAACTGTCCGTATAGAAAAAATCGATCGGAAAACTTATACTTGGCATCAAGGCCTACAATTGCACTTCCTGAACTTTCTCCACGCGCATATTCGGCAGGTTTGAAAAAAATAATGGGATTGAAAAAATCCATATCTAAGCTCCCTGTTCTAGCGTTATCAGTCATGATAGATTCAAAAACACCTACATTCAATCTTTTCGTAATGTTGATTCCTAAATGGTGTAGCGACACATATTTTCTAGGATGCGTTCGACCTACATTTTCATTGGTCATCTGAGCCTCTCTGCGAATGTCTGACATCCACATCCATAAATTCGTGTATTGAAACTTCCACAAACGAGTGTTAAACTTTAAATAAGGGTAGGTAACCCCTATATCTGAGAGTATAAAAGAACGATAACCATCACCAATAAAATTTTTACCCTGACCAAATTGCGCCTCAAAATATTGACTTGGTTTGTAATTCAGATAACTTTCCGACACTTGATAATCAAAAGCATCCGTGAGAAAACGTTTAGCTTTTGCTCTACCAAAGACCAAACCATCAGAATCAAAAGTTTGACGCTCAACTATCGCCATGGATTCATTTATATAATTGGCAAAACGACTTTGAGCTTCGTATATCGTGGTCGAAAAGGACAATTTAGAGCCCACCATTCCTTGGAGTTGTAATATTCTAGTATTATTGAAAGAAGTGACATCCTCTGAAATATCTTTTCCTAATTCTAAATCCAACAAGAGGTCTGTAGTAAACCAATAATCTTTTCCCTTAACCGTTGCTAGGTGTTCGTTCCACAATTTTCTTCCAACCCAACTATGTTTCTTTTTTAGAAATGTGTTTTTTTGGTCATTAAAATTTAAAAATGGTTGTACACTCGAAAAAGAGTAAGGTTTTACCGAAGTATGAACATTGTCCGCTTTGTTCAAAGCCTTTTCGAGAGCAGTATAGCGTGCGTGGTGAAATGGGATTTGTAAGTTACTGTCGAATTCTTGCAAGTGAGACTGACCAAAACAAAAAATAGAAAACAGTAAAAAACAATAAGAAAAGTTCTTTTTAATATTCATGGCAATGTCAAATTATACTTTAGACACTAAATTATCTTTTAACCTATACTTTTGATTTGTTTCAGGACATAAAGAAAGTCCATTTTCATCAAATTCCAAACGATGCCCGTATTCACTTACCCATCCAATTTGACGTGAGGGATTGCCAACAACCAATGCATAAGGAAGTACTTCTTTAGTGACAACAGCACCTGCACCTATCATGGCGTAAGCGCCTATAGTGTTTCCACAAATAATGGTTGCGTTGGCTCCAATACTTGCTCCTTTACAAACTCTTGTTTGACGGTATTCGGACTTTCGAACTACGGCACTTCGGGGATTGATTACATTGGTAAAAACCATAGAAGGCCCCAAGAAAACATCATCTTCACAAACAACACCTGTGTAGATGGAAACATTATTTTGCACTTTGACATTGACTCCCAATACAACTTGTGGAGAGACCACAACATTTTGTCCAATATTACAACGTTCTCCGAGAATAGCAGTATCCATTACATGACTAAAATGCCAAATTTTACAACCAGAACCGACTTTCGCAGAAGCGGCTACTATGGAGGATTCGTGTACAAAATAGGAAGGTTCTTTTTTCATATAGCTAACATGTATGAAGCTAAAATACAAAAAAAACAAAGGTAACTGCCCTCTAGTAAATATATCTAGAAGACAGTAAAATAGCTTAGGAATTATAAAACCTGAAAAGTAATTGGCAAGGAATAGCGAACCCCTATATTTTTGGAACCTTGTCTTCCTGGTTTCATTTTTGGGAGTAATTTAGTCAGACGCTTTGCTTCAGTTTCCAATCGTGGATGTGGTGCACCAACTACAATATCAGAGATCTCTCCTTTGGAATCTATAGTGAACTGTACATGGATTTTTTTAAGACCAGAGGACAATCCCAAATCACTTGCTAGGTATGCATTGAAGTGCTTTTGAACATGTCTTCGAATGCGAGACTCAAAACAGTCTTTTAGTCTTGTTGCATTCCCTACACATCCTGGAAAAACTGGTGCATACTCTACAGCTACAAAAGGAACATCCTCAACAATATCTTCGGGCTCTTCGATTTCGGTAATCACATTGAGTAGCGAAGTTATTTCTATTTTTGGAATGTCGTTCTCTATTGCTGGTTCTGTAACACTTTTTTTAAACACATCTAAAAAAGGAACTTTTACCCTTTGGGGTGGGACCTCCTTGGGTTCAAAGGGTTTTTCAATCACTTTTAAAAGTGGCTCCTCTTTTTTAAACGCATTTGAGAACTCGAGTATGTCGTCTTCATCATACACTTCAGTTGAGAGGGCTTTTGGGCTAGCCTTTACAACAGTGTGATTTAAAACTACATGTACGATAAATAAAGAGAGTACAAGACCCAATAAAGAGAATAGACGAGAGCTTTTTTCTAATTTTTCATTGAAATTTTTGTTGCTGTAATGGGATTGAATTTTAGACATGGCATGAGTTTTTAGATTAGCATTGGTATGTACACAATGCTTTACAAGAAACATGCCTAAATATACTGCATCAAAAAAGCGGTTGCCTTTCGGACAACCGCTTTTATTTCTTTTTTCAAAAAGCCTTATTCTACAAGAAAAGCAATCGGTAGAGAATAACGTACACTTACTGCACGACCTCTTTGTTTTCCAGGTATCATTTTAGGCAGAGTTTTAACAACTCTTTCTGCTTCTTTTTGTAATCTAGGGTGTGGTGCTCTTGCACGAATCTCAGTAACTGAACCTGTTTGATCTATTTTAAACATCACAAAGATTCTTTTTTTACCTGAAGACAGCCCTAAGTCAGATGCCAATCCTGAGTTAAATTTTCTATTGATATGCTTGCTGATTTTTTTAGAGAAACAAGCCTTCTTTTCAGCCTTTGATCCTTTCTCACATCCAGGAAAAACTGGTACATCTTCAATAATGGCAAAAGGAACGTCTTCAACGATCTCTTCACCCTCATCAATCTCAACAATTTCTTCAACAACAACCTCTTCATCTTCATCAGTTTCAGTTGTTTCGATTACAGTTTCCTCAACTTCTTTTTCGTCTTCAACAATTTCGATTACTTCAGGAGCTGGTGGTGGAGGTGGTGGAGGCGGTTTGGTCGGTTCAGGACGAGAAGTGATAACCATCTCTTCTTCTTCTTCACCAGTCAAAGAGGCTATTCCTAATTCATCGACAACCCTGTCGTATGTTTTGTGCTCAATAGCAACGTATACTATAAAAAGTGCCAATACCAACCCTAACTGCATGAACAGCTTAGTAAAGTTTTCCATATTGGACTTTGGATTTTTCTTTATCTCCATTTGTTGAAATAATTAATGAGTTCGCTAATTTACTAATTTTAGATTCACTTATGCAAACCTAAACAAATAAAAATAGGCTTTTGTTTAAATTTGTTAATGCTTTTTAGGATACACAAAGCAACCATTAATTTACTAGAATTGTTTTCTCAAAAATTTAAACAAGACATCATAACTAAAAAAACCGATCAATACTCCCGTTACATTGGCTAGAGCATCAAAAAAATCAGCTTGCCTGTAATCCGTAAAAGCTT
>JBMZVD010000038.1:0-21457 GCA_049625305.1 Flavicella sp. | reverse complement strand
ACAATGTGAATGCACGCATTTTTATGTGGAAATTTCATCTTCTGTTTGGAACCTCTTACTAAAAGAACTGGGTCAGAACAAGTTGAGAATTCTTTCAAAAAAATACCTTCAAGTAGGGTTCTTTGAGGTTCAGGACCAGATAAAAGCAAAAGATATTTGTAAGTATAGGCACTTGTAGTAAATGAAAACCTCGTAAGATTTCCAAGATACTTTAAGGGCATATTCAAATTACAATTCGAAGACAAGACTCCTGCCAATGATTGCTCTCCCTCTGAATCAGGAACCCAACACTCATCAAAATTACGAATACACATACGATGTACCCAACTAGAAAAAAAAGTAGTAGCTCCTGAAAGCACTTTTATTTGATGAGTTATGTAAATTGAAGGAATACTTTTATGAAACATCCCAAAACGATTGTCAGAAATGACACCATCGATTTTTCTATGCGCTACTAGTCCCTTCAATAACCTATGCTCTCTAAAAGCACTGTAAAGCAAAAAGGGAAATTGAAATAGTAGTTTGAAGCGCAAAAAAATTCCATTTTTACAATACCTGACACCATACGAAGTTAACTCAACACATTCTAAATCAGGAAACTCCTTACGTAATAATTCCAAAGACACCCCATCAGAGGCTATGATTGGATTTATGTTGTTTTTCAACAAAAATTGTATGACAGGTATGGACCTAGTAGCATGCCCCAAACCCCAATTTAATGGGGCTATGACTATGTTACATGTCGGATTTAAAACCTTTGAACTACTGACTTGAGAATCCTTATTTGTTTCAGATTTCAAAGCCATAACATTTGCGTTAGAGGTTTTTTATTCAACAATTAGTATTTTTTCAAATCGAAACCAATATCCTTTCTATAATTAATCGCATCAAAACATACTTTTTGAATGTTTTCATAAGATTTATCCAACGCTTCTTCCATTGTATCTGCAAGAGATGTAAAAGCCATCACACGCCCACCATTGGTAACTACACTTCCATCTTCCAAACGTTTTGTACCTGCATGGTATACAGTAGATCCAGAAACGGTCTCTAATCCAGAAATCTCATTCCCTTTCTCATAAGCTTCAGGGTATCCACCAGCAACTACCATAACAGTAGTAGCTGTTTGATCAGTAAGTGCAAAAGATTTAGTGTCTAAGTTTTGAGCTCCGACTCCTTCAAATAAGTCTAACAAGTCTGATTTAATTCTCGGTATTACCACCTCTGTTTCAGGGTCGCCCATACGAACATTGTATTCAATCACAAAAGGATTTCCATCGATATTCATCAAACCGATAAATATAAATCCACGGTAGTCAATACCATCTTTTTGAAGACCATCAATTGTTGGAATAACCACTTGATCTTCGACTTTTTTTAGAAAGTCCTTATCTGCAAAAGGAACAGGAGAAATTGCTCCCATACCACCCGTATTCAAGCCTGTATCACCTTCACCAATACGCTTGTAATCTTTGGCTGCAGGTAATACTTTATAACTCTTTCCATCCGTCAGTACAAAAACAGAAAGCTCAATACCGTCCAGATATTCTTCTATGACCACCTTTGAAGATGCCGCTCCAAACTTTTCATTAGTCAACATATCTTCCAATTCAGACTGTGCCTCTTGCAGACTATTTAAAATCAAAACTCCTTTACCAGCTGCCAAACCATCAGCTTTTAAGACATAAGGTGCTTGAAGAGTCTCTAAAAAGGCTTTTCCATCTGCTAAAGTTTCTTTTGTAAAAGCCTCATATGCAGCTGTTGGCACACCGTGCTTTTTCATGAATTTTTTTGAAAATTCTTTACTACCTTCCAATTCTGCTCCGTCTTTTTTAGGGCCAATAACTGGAATGTGTTGCAGAGCTGAATCTGCCAAAAAATAATCGTGCACACCTGCTACAAGAGGAGCTTCAGGCCCAACGATTACCATAGAAATTTCATGTTCTAAAACACTTGCTTTGACTGCATCAAAATCAACTGGATCTATCGCTAAGTTGGTTGCACAAGCAGCTGTACCTGCATTTCCAGGTGCTACGTATAAGTTTGTCAATTTATCACTTTCAGAGAGCTTTAATGCAAATGCGTGCTCCCTTCCTCCAGAGCCCAAAATTAGAATGTTCATAGGTATTGTGTTTATTTTCCTTTGCCTTTGATTACAACGACAACCGTATAAAGGATTATTTTAATATCTGTCAGCAAAGATAAGTTATCTAGATAAACTAAATCGTATCGTGCTCTTAATTTCATTTGATCTAAACTTGAAGCATAACCATAACGTATTTGCCCCAAAGAAGTGATACCAGGTTTCAATTTCTGAAGTTGTTTGTACCTAGGAATGTGCGTAATGATCATGTCTAAGAAATATTGTCGCTCTGGACGTGGTCCCACAATACTCATTTGTCCGAGAAACACATTTATAAATTGTGGGAATTCGTCAATCCTATACTTTCGTATGAACTTTCCAAAGGTTGTAATCCTAAAAGTCTCATCATCAGACAACAAAGGGTCATTTACTGGAGGTACTCCCTTCATACTTCTAAACTTAAATATTTGAAAAAGTACGCCGTCTTTTCCGACTCTATTTTGCATATAAAAAGGTCGTTCACCCGTAGTAATAAAGATAATTAGTGTTACCAATGGCACCATCCATGACAATACAAAAACAATAGCGATTAAGGAAAATATAATATCGAAAAATCTTTTTAACATCTAGAGGGGTATATTAATTCTTTATAATTTGATCGATAATTTTCTGAGTGATAACATAAGTAGGTCTTACTCCTGTTGTTCCCAAACCACCTGATGCCAAAGTACTTCCAGTTTCTAGAGGATTATCAGAGGCATAATACGCATATCTAACCTGTACATCCTTAGAAATATTTCCTCTGATTTTAGCCGCTGCTTGAATCGCTTTTTGATAATGTGCACCTTCCATTTCAAGACCAATCACATTCCAAGTTGACTCATAAAAAAACTTCAAGACTTCTTTGTTTTGTAAGGAAGTTCCCAACACTGTTATCATGGAACCTTCTGATACGTTCAATCCTTCATCTTTAAAGTCAGTGACTGATAATTCATTGGTGAAAGGATAATTATCAGCAGTACCCTCAAATACATGAGCACTAGGTATCATAATATCACCTTTTCCTCCATCTAAAATTCCTGCTTTCCCCATGACAGACACAGAAACTACATTGAGAAAGTGTGAAGCTCCTTCTGTATAATATGGCTTTAGTAACTCTTCCATCGTTTCATAAGCTTGCTCTCCAAAAGCATAATCCATTACCACAATTACAGGTTTCTCATGGGTTGACAATTTATCAAATTTAGGACTTTCATGAAATTTCAATGCAGCAGTATCTATCAATTGTACATTGATATTTGCACCCGAATGGTCTTTTATATAGGTCAAACCGTGCTTTTGAGAATAACGTTTCACTTTTTCTCTCAAAGGTTCATTAGCGCCATCACTCAATTTCTCATAAAGTGATATAGCCTCCAACTTAGCAAAAGTTGCTCCCAATGCATCTTTAGCATACAACGTATTTAAAACAGAATGCATATTGGCACTTATTATATGAATCGGACGTTCTATAAAGCCTTTTTCAAATAGTGTTTTGTGTACTTTTCTAGCCCAAATTTCACCATATACATGATGACCTAACTGTTCTCTTAAGAGTTCACTAAAGGTAATCATACGTTCTTTACCTTCCGTTTCTTCAGCTATAGCCGTTTTTCCTAAATCGTATATAAATGTAAAAAATCGATCGGGTTGATTTGGCAATGCAAAATCAGTATGTGCCTTTTTAATCTCCTCAAATGTTCTACCCAACAGCCTTCCTAGATGAACAAAAGCAACATCTCTCTTTTTATTAGAAAGGCCTTTTAAATTGTGAACAATCGTCTCTAAATAAGACCATTCCTTATTGTAATCCGTTCCTTCATCGTCTTTATTTAGGACACGACGCATCAGCTTTTGAGACTCAATACATAAAAATGTAAGATGGGTTATCACATCATATATATCCGATTTTCCTCTTGTGATTTCGATGTGCATCAAATCTTCATCGATTCTGTAACAATTGCGTCTTCTCTTTTGAGGAACTATAGATTCAAAAGACAATTTTAAGTCTCCCTCATCAGCAGTTAAGTTTATAAATTGACAAAGTTCAATTCCAATGGGAAGTCGTTCTGTGATGTAAAGCAAACCATTGAGTTCCATTTTCTTTTCTGAAATGGAACCATATATCTCAGGTTGAAGCATTAAAAGTGCCTCGATTAATGTTTCGCCAGAACTGCCCATAGGTTTGTAATACCCTCTTGAAAACAAATGTCTCATAGTAATGTATAGACGCTCAATCGCTCCGGAAGATTCTTGAGCGCGTGTACGTGTATTGGATACCGAATTATTCATAAACTCATCTATATTTTAGTTAATTGTTCCCCTGAAACCTGTTCTTTAAACTTCAATGCTAATTTTTGGATTTTGGGAACCAATGATGCTGAAGACCATTCTTTGGAGTCAAGATACATCAACATTCCAATATATTTCTGTTCTGTTTCTAACAAAAACTCGTTTTGATGCAGTCTGTAGACTTCACGAAGTACTCGCTTGATTCGACTTCTATCTACGGCTTTATTCACTTTTCTTTTGGGTACTGACACCCCCAATTGAAAGACTTTTGACGAAGCGTGCTCCGCATTTAAATAAACCAAGCGAAGTGGATAAGAAACAACAGAATCTCCTTCTAAAAACAATTGCTCTATTGCTTTTTTGCTTTTTAACTTATCTTGCTTGCCGTATGTGAGTTTCATCAAAGCAAAAATAGAAATAAATTTGATATGTCTACAAACTAATAACAAAAAGCAAGGAGCTAAAAATCGCAATGTAATGATAGAGAAAAGTTTCTTCCCGGTGCACTGATTGCTGAGGCAAACTCTTTGTAATGGCGATCAAAAATATTGGATGTTTTGAAATATAATTTTAAGGTCTCTGAAAAAGGATATTCCACATATAAATTTACAATATTCCAACTAGGGGTTCCTAAATAACGATAAATTTCTTCGGTAGCATCAGGATTGATAAGCGGTGTTTGTTCAATATTATCAATTCCTTCGCTTAAATTGTACATAGAAGCTTTTTTTGAAGCACTAAATACATAATCAACTCCAAAGTCAATTGACTTAAAAGAATGAGAGATTGCAAGATTTCCAAAAAATGGAGGAATTGAAGATAAGTACTCCTGCGTATCAAGTGTCTTTCCAAAAGTGTACGTACAAGAACCTTTTAAAAGTATATTCCTTGGCAACATTCCTTTAAAAGCAAATGATCCCCCCGTAACAATTGCGGTACCTCTATTCACATTCGACAAAACATCTACAATTTCTCCTTCATATTCAATAGTAGAATCTCCTTCTGTTTGCGTTTCCAAATCAAAAGGAGCTCGAATGATATAGTTTTGCAATCTTGTATAGTACATGTTGAGCTCAGTCTTCCACCGCTTTTCTTTAAAGAAGTACTCAAATCCTAGTTCTGAATTGTAAATAAACTCCGGTTTTAAATGAATGTTTGGAACAGTTACAGCTCCTTCTTTTTCTCTTACTTTTCCAATGTCATCGATATTTGGTGATCGAAAACCTGAAGATAAAATTGTATTGACCTTAAAGTTTTTAGAAGGCTTGTATACATTAGCTATTGAACCTGTTAGTGAAGAATTGTTTAGACTAATATTTGGTTCAGGCAACTCAATAAAAGAAGTATCTAGCCAAGAAGCCTTAAGTTGTGTATGTGTATAACGAAGGCCTGTACTCAATGTATATCTAGAGTTTAAATCTTGACGGTATTCTGTATATAGTGCTTGTGTTGCATAACTACTACCTGCATCGGGGTACCTTGATTGGACCGGATAATTAGATGCTATTTCCTCTAGTTGACTACTTTCTAAGTCAACTTCATAAAGGATACCGGTGGCTTCTGATCTTACTTTGTTATGGACCAATTCAAAACCGTACAATAAATTCCTCTTTAAATCATCTGTTAGAGGCACAGAAAAATCACCATTAATACTCAAAACATCTACGTTTTCAATACGGGTCGAGCGCCTATCAATAGCAGAAAATTTTCGCTGCTCTCTAGATTCTTCAACAGCCTGAAATGCAGCTGTTAAAACCCCTTTTTCCATCCATTCGAAAGTGTTTTTAAATTTAAATTGAGTGGAAAATAAAAATCTTTTTTGTGGTCCGTAATGCCACTCTGCAAACTTTAAGTTTCCTTCGGATGTTCGTTCAGTCAACTTATCAAATCTCGGAATATCTGTAGACTTTGAGTATTGAAGATTGAATGTCAACTTTGAAGTTTCAGAAAAAGGCACCAAAAACTTTTGAAGCAAATCAAATTGAGAATATCCTGTTTGTTTTTGAAGGGACACGTTCGAATTTTGAACTGACTGCCCGATTGCAGTACCACTAGTATTGTTGGAATATTCGTAGATTTTACCCCAATCTGAGAATCCGTGCTTTCTATTTTTACCCATCATCAAATCTCCAAAACGACTGTGTGCTATTGAAGTGTAGGAAGCCCATGTATCAAACTGTAACTCAGACGCTCCTTGTACTGTAAATTCATTGTTTACAGAACTTACACGCGACATAAATGTACTATTGATGTTAGTTTCGGAACTAGTCTGTAACTCTTTGGTAAAATAATGTATGACTCCTCCCAATGCGTCAGAACCATACAAGACGGATGACGGACCAAAAAGAACCTCAACCCTATCTAAAATAGAGGGAGATACCGTAATTCCATTTTGCAAATGTCCTTTTCTATAAATTGCATTGTTAAGTCTAACTCCATCGACTACCAAAAGAACCCTGTTCGACTCCATCCCTCTCAAAACGGGACTACCTCCACCAAATTGGGATTTCTGAACACTAACTCCAGGAGTATTGCTCAAAACATCTGCAGAAGATTGAGGGGCTAAACTTTTCATTTCACTAGCATTGACTACTTCGATATGCTCAGCTATTCGATAGCGTTGCTCTTTATTCTTTGTTACTGAAAGGATCACTTCATCCAAGGCTTCAGTTATCTTTCGCATGCGAATTATTTTCTGTCCTTTGGATAAATCATAGGTTGTTTTTACATAAGCATAGTGAGACAAATAAAGAAGACTTGTATTTGAAAAACTAGACAAGTCTACGATTCCATTTTCATTTGAAAAGGCAAAAATTGTGTGCTCTTTATTGACAATACTAACTCCTTGAATAGGCAAGCTCGTATCCTCTCCAACAATCTGAATCGACTGAGAAATGATAGTTTCAAAAAATAAAAAAACTACTATAAAAAATAAATGCCTTAACATCAATCAAACAAATTTTTTAAAATGGCAATAGATTTTGGTGTTTTAAACCCTAAAAGATGCAAGCTGTAATACTTAAAAAGTATTTCAAGCAATCGATGTCTTGATTGTACACCGAGCACCATTTCATTAAGTCTATCAAATTTTATGCCCAAAATCTGTTTGAACAGTCTTAAATCTTCTCCATGTAAATAATCTCCAACAAAAAATGAATCTGTAAAAATACCGTCTGCAAGGTTAAAATAGATTGCACTCTGTGAGGTATCCTTTGGGAAAAAACCGAGAAACTTTGTCAAATGCATCAAAAAAACAATTGGAAAATTTGCTATTTTATCTTGAATATCGAGCCAGCGTAACGAGGTTTCTATATACGTAAACAAGGGAGGATTAGCCTCTTCCTCCTGAATTGCATTTGCCAACATTTCTGCTAAAAAAAAAGCAATGGATTGTTTGGTGAAATCGGTATGAATTGATTCGTACGCAAAGTATAGATTCGCATCTTTCAGCGTTTGTAAATTGCTCTTTTTTGAATGATTTGCTATGAGTTCTAATTGGGTTAAAGGCTGAAAATAGGCAGATTTTAATTTCCCCTTATTTCGTTTTAAAACACCTTTAAGCATATAGCTCTGAATCCCGAGCTGTTCCGTGTAACACTTAACGATAAGACTAGTATCTCCGTATTTCAGAGAAGTCAAAACGATCGCTTTGGTCAACAGTTGCATCAGTTAACAATCGCTAGTTTCGTGGAAGAAGTCTGATTTCCATTAGTATCGTACAACAGTACCATATATACTCCTGAGGCTACAGGTACACCGTTTAAGTTTTTCTTATCCCAAACTATTTTACCACCAAATGAGGACTGACTGGTGTTGGCTGTAAAAACGAGATTTCCTGCTGCGTCAAATATATCTAATTTGGTGTTTTCTGGAAGAAATGCTCCGTCTTTTCCAACAATTGTAACTTCATGATGTTGTTTTAAAACTGGATTTGGATAGCCGTAAACCTCATCTAAAACTGAACCGTAAGATAATATCTTTGAATCATATGTTAACAAGCCTTTTGTGGTTAAAATATAGGTAATCCCATCACTGTTCTGAGTAATTTTTACAATATTATTGGTAGGTAATGGAGAGTTATCCTTATTAAAGATATTCAAAACTTTATTCGATTGTGCATTGACTAAATACACTCCATTACTTAATGTTCCTATCCATTTATTGTCCGCGCCATCTATATAAATATCAGTTATATTAGCAGCATCTAAAAGATTAGTAACGAGCCCATTTTCAACTATTGACACTTTCTCGGTATCTTTAAAAGCCCCTGAAAAAACATTCGTCACGTCATCAAAGGTAACTAGTCCAGAAGCAGTTCCAATCCAAACTTTTTGATTGGA
This sequence comes from Flavicella sp., assembly GCA_049625305.1. Lineage (GTDB taxonomy): Bacteria > Bacteroidota > Bacteroidia > Flavobacteriales > Flavobacteriaceae > Flavicella. The sequence continues at coordinate 12,703 of JBMZVD010000038.1, read as the reverse complement.
ATCAACAGCAATTGTGTTGACTTGTAAACTTGGTAAATCTCCTTGACCAACTATATTTGTAAGTTTTACTGTCTTGGGTTCAGAAGTTTCCTCCTTAAAAACATGTAATCCATGATTCTTTGAACCAATAAAAACTGTACCTGTGTCATCACATATTATATCTCTGTAGATAGCTCCTGAATTAGACAAATAAAAAGAAGACCATTCTCCATTAGCACTTCTCTTTTTCAAATCAGCAGCTTCTTCATCAAGGGTTTTCGAACTGACAAACCACAAATTCTGACTCGGATCAATAGCAGGTCCAAACTGAAGTGTATGAGAATAACTGCTAGAAGTTGACCTATAAGAACCTAAAGTAGTATTTCCTGAATGCCAAAAATCTACTACTTCTTCGTTTTCAAGAACCAGTATACCACCCGCATCTCTTGATCCAACTGGACCATACCCATAGGTATATGAATTTACATAAACTTTATCATTGTTCAACGGGTCAAAAACAACATCTATAATGTCCTTGGCTCCAAATGAGCTGTAGGGTATCGTGTTCCATGTATCTCCATCAAAGTGACTGATAGGAAGCTTTCTACCTAAAGGATTTTCATTGCTATTAAAACCACCATATACACACCAAATGTGACCTTCTTTTTCTGTTATGGAGTGAATTTCATTAGACACTGGTCCATTAGGATGTATTTCTTCGATTGACGTTGAAGCACTAAATGGTGCTTTTAAAATCCCTCTTCCATCTGTACTCGCAAAAATGTGGGAGGTATTTGAAGCTACAAAACTAATCTTAGAGCCAGAAATAGAACTTATAAGTTGGTATGTAGTATCGAAAACGTATCCCTTTGTTTCAGAAGCAACATTTACGTGATTTCCATTAACAGAAATGGAAACTATCGTTTTGTCAATTGATTTTTGTAAAATTGACGTTGATTGCCCCTCTATCTTGTATATAGATTTTTCTTTGAATGCAACGACAGCTCCGTCAAACATTTTCAGTCCAGAATAAGCACCTTGAATCGTTAACCCCCAATTATTAATATCTAATAAATTAGAATTTATATTTGCCGTATAGATTCCATTATCTGAAGCCGCATAAATGATTCCTTCATTGATTACTATTGAGTTTACATTCACCTCAGATGAATTTGGCCCTATGTAAAAAGTATCTTGAAATTCGTTTTTGGAAATATCATAGATTACGATTCCGAAAGTCATAGAAATGTATAGTAAATCACCTTCAATATACATAGAGTTGATGGTTTTATCCAATGAAACCTCTGAAAGTGTGATATCATACACTGAACTTACGTTCAAATCCTCATCAACTAATTGTAACAAACCATTTTCAAAACCAACGCATAAAATGTTTAATGCATCATTGTATGCTATTGCAGTACTCCTTTGCGTTGATAATTCAGAAGAAACACTAATTTTTTCATAAACATCCTCTTCTAAATTATATAAAAATAGTGCGTTATCTGTCCTTGCATAAATCTGATCATTGTTTATTAAAAATTCTTCTACATTTTGATAAGAAAAAACATCAGACCATCTCGAGTAATCAATTGCTTGAGAAAAAAGATTTAAATGAAACACAAACAATAAAAAAGAAAAAACACCTTTCATTCAGAATAATTTTATTTTTCAAATATATTTAATTTAAACTTCTTTTAGCATATGTTTTAATGAATTCTACTGATATAGAGAACTTACAGTATTAAAAACCCCTTTACAGCATAACTGAAAATAGTCTAAATTTGTTGTCCGAAGACAATCTGTTTTTTAAAGCATGATTTATGCAAAATAATACGCTCAATATGGCTCAGGAAATTGAAAGAAAGTTTTTAGTTAAGAACCAATCTTTTATCAAAGAAAGTTTCAAACAAAAACAAATCAAACAAGGTTTTTTAAACTCTCATAAAAACCGTACGGTAAGAATTCGTATTCAAGACAATAAAAGTTTCATTACGATCAAAGGTCTTTCAAATGAAAAGGGAACTACTCGGTATGAATGGGAAAAAGAAATCTCCGTCAAAGAAGGCAAAGAATTATTGGCCCTTTGTGAAGAAAGTATTATTGAAAAAACTCGTTATCTCGTCAAAAGTGGTGAACATATTTTTGAAGTAGACGTATTTTCAGGTGATAACAAAGGACTAATTGTTGCAGAGGTAGAATTGGAACGAGAAAACGAAGAATTCACAATCCCCACATGGATACAAGAAGAAGTAACTGGGCAAAAAAAATATTACAACTCACTGTTGAGTAAAACCCCTTTCAAGGACTGGTAAACGGCAGTACTAAAACATAACACGAACAAAAAAATTAAGCTAAAAATTAATTCAACATAAAGAAATAGATTGTGATAAAATGACAAAGGCTTCCTAACAAAACAAAAACATGAAAGATCGCATGGTTAAAAGGTATCCTTGGCAGTACATAAAATAAAGCACCTATTGAATAAAACCCGCCTCCAGTTAAGAGTAAAAACATTCCTTCAGACGACAAATTATTTAACAGAGGTTCTATTACAAAAATCACCATCCAACCCATTAGAACATATGTAACTACTGAAAGTACTTGATATTTACCAATGAAGTACAACTTGTAAAAAACTCCTATAATAGCCAACAACCATGAAATCCCAAAAATCAACCAACCTGTAGTCCCCTGTAATACGACTAAGGCAAATGGTGCATAAGTGCCAGCAATCAATACATAAATTGCTGAATGATCTAAAATATTTAAATAAAATCTTATTTTTTTATTAACAGCACTATGATACAAGGTTGAAGCAGTATACAGTACAATCATACTCAAACCATATACGATAAAACTCAACACCACCATTTTGTCTTTTGTCTCCAAGGCTTTGATTACTAAAAAGGGAAAAGCTATAACGCTCAAGACAACACCCAAACCATGGGATATCACATTTATTTTTTCTTCTTTTTCTGGATAATAAGTCACATCGAATTTCATAGGTAGAAGTTGAGAATTTTTCCAATATAATATACAAAAAGACTACCATAAAATCAAGAGAACTTAATTAGAAGTAAGATCCGAATATAGCAAATCAAAACAGTGTTGTTTGAGGTTAGAAACCATAGAAGCATCCATATGTGAAGTTTTTATAAAGGGATGCATTCGAACACGCAAAGTTCCAGGCCCTCCTTTAAAAAAAACATAGGGAAGTCTTCTTTTACAATCCAAAAAAGTCATTGGTACAATTGTTAGTTGATGGGCTATTGCCAAGTGAAAAGCTCCTCCTTTAAAATCACTCAAAACGACAGTAGGATCATCAGGAACTAAACCTTCTGGAAAAATACAGATACTCAATCCTAATTTGATGCGCTGTTGAGCGATACGAAAAGCATTAGTCTTGCTTTTTACACTAGAACGATCCACCAAAATACAAGTTCTCTTGTAGAAGAAACCAAACAAAGGAATCTTTCCCAACTCCTTCTTACCAACAAAAACAAATGGATTCTTAGTGATTACTATCATCAATAAAATATCGAGTATGGAGGTATGATTGGCAATAAACATATAATTCTCTGACCGATCAAACGCAACAGGAGTTACTTTCGCTACTCTAAAACCACTTGTAAAAAGAATAAGTCTTGCCCAAATACGAATCCCTTTAAAAAAAACACCGTACCAACTCTGCCTTGTGGTCACCACTAATAAAAAAGGTGAAAACAATAACAAATAAAAGCCAAAAACAATAAAAAACAAACACTTCCAAAGAAGAACAAAAGGATATTTAACAATCATATTCATCTCTTAAAATTACATTATTTAGTTCAAAAAAAAACACAACCACAAAAGAACCAAAAGAATCCTTGTAAATAGCCATAAAATATGCACTGCTTTGTGTATTTTTGTTTTTCAAAATCACACATAATGTCAAGAATATTAACTGGTGTTCAGAGTACTGGAACCCCACATTTAGGAAATTTATTAGGAGCCATTATCCCGGCAATAGAAATGGCCAATGATCCGAAAAACGAATCATTTTTATTTATTGCAGACATGCATTCTCTAACTCAAATTAAAGATGGTAGCTCCTTAAGAGCTAATACGTATAGTACTGCAGCTGCATGGCTTGCATTTGGATTGGACATTGACAATACCGTATTCTATAGACAAAGTGATATTCCTGAAGTAACTGAGCTTTCTTGGTATTTGAGCTGTTACTTCCCCTACCAAAGGTTAACTTTAGCTCACTCTTTCAAAGACAAAGCAGACAGACTGGACGACGTCAATGGTGGTTTATTTACCTATCCTATGTTGATGGCAGCTGATATTTTACTATACGATGCAGAAATTATTCCTGTTGGAAAAGACCAACTACAGCACCTTGAAATGACTCGTGATGTTGCTAGCAGATTCAACCATCAAATGGGAGATACCTTTGTACTACCAGAAGCTAAAATTCAAAAGGAAACCATGTATGTACCTGGAACAAATGGTGGAAAAATGAGTAAATCTCAAGGAAATATTATTGACTTATTTTTACCTGATAAAAAATTGCGAAAGCAAGTAATGAAGATTCAGACAGACAGTACTCCTATGGAAGACCCAAAAAATCCTGACACTTGCAATTTATTTGCATTATACAAACTTATAGCCTCTGAAGAACAAATTGCTGAAATGCGAACCAATTACGAAGGAGGAAATTACGGCTATGGACATGCAAAACAAGCTTTTTACGAATTGCTTGTTGAAAAATTTGCAGCAGAAAGAGACCGTTACAATTACTATATGAATAATCTTAAAGAAATAGATAAAGCACTAGCTATTGGAGCTGAAAAAGCTAGAAATGTAGCAGCTAGTGTTTTGAAGAGGACACGTGAAAAGGTAGGATACTAAACACAAATCACATAAAAAAAGCCCCTTTAATCAATTTTAAAGAGGCTTTTTTTTGTTTAAATTAAACTTAAGGAGCAGGATTGGGTTGAAGTAATTGAATAGCATCGATCTCCTGAAGTATTTCATCTGATAAGACCACCTCAAAACTATCAATATTTTCTTTCAACTGTTCTAAAGTAGTAGCTCCAATTATTGTCGACTTTACAAAAGGCTGCTGATTGATAAAAGCCAATGAAAGAGTTGTCAAACTCATTCCGTGTTTTGCGGCAAGCTCCGCATATTTTTCAGTTAAAAAAACTGCCTGTTTGCTAGTATATCTAGAAAAAACAGGAAACAATTTTAGTCGAGAAGCTTCGGGTAATTTTCCTCCTAAGTATTTTCCTGAAAGCGCTCCAAATGCCAATGGAGAATAGGCCAATAAACCGACATCTTCACGAAGTGAAACTTCCGACAAACCGATATCAAAAGTTCTATTCAATAAAGAATATGGATTTTGAATCGTTTGTACTCGTGTCAGATTATGCTTTTTACTTTCCTCCAAATGACGCATCAATCCCCAAGGTGTTTCGTTGGAAACTCCGTACTGACGAATTTTACCCTGCTTTACCAAACTGTCTAATTTAACTATGATCTCATTAAAATTATCTTGCCATGTATCCGAAGGAGTGTGCTTGTAATTAAGTTTACCGAAAAAATTGGCCTTTCGTTCTGGCCAGTGCAATTGGTACATATCAATATAATCGGTATCCAATCGTTTTAAACTTTGTTCTAAAGCAATATCTATAGAGCTATTGTCAAAACGCAAAGGGTTTCTGATATAAGACAGCCCTGGGTTGGGACCTGTAATTTTGGTAGCAATAATCACATCTTCTCTTTTCTTGTCTTGCAACCAAGAACCAATATAGCGCTCCGAATTACCTTGTGTTTCTTTACGTCCTGGAACAGAATACATTTCAGCAGTATCAATAAATCGCACGCCATTTTCAAATGCATAATTCAGCTGTTCGTGCGCTTCAGCTTCTGTATTTTGTTCACCAAAAGTCATAGTTCCCAAACAAATTTTACCTACTTCTATCCCCATATATTGTATATTTTATTGATGTTCATTTTATTATAAAAATAACAAAAAAACGTTTTCAAATAATTGAAAACGTTTTTTACACTATAAACTATAACTTTTAATTTTTTTTAAGAAATTGCCTTCACTCCTGGCAATACTTTTCCTTCCATATATTCAAGCAACGCTCCCCCACCTGTAGAGACATATGATACGTCATCTCCAAAACCTAAATTGTTAATTGCTGCTGCAGAATCTCCTCCTCCAATCAATGAAAAAGCTCCCTGTTCAGTAGCTTCTTTAACTGCATTTGCAATTGCTACGGTACCTTTTTCAAAAGCAGGAATTTCAAAAACTCCCATAGGTCCATTCCACAATACAGTCTTTGAGTTTTTGATAATATCTGCAAACAATGCTTGACTTGCAGGTCCAATATCTAATCCTTCCCATCCGTCAGGAATACACCCTTTTTCAACTACTTGTGTATTTGCTTCATTTGAAAAATCGTCAGCTATTAATGAGTCCACTGGAAAAATTAAATTTACACCCTTGGCTTTGGCTTTGGCCTGTAGTTCAACTACATACTCTAATTTGTCATCTTCACAAAGTGACTGACCAATTTTTCCACCAGCCGCTTTGGCAAAAGTGTATGACATTCCTCCTCCTATAATGATGTTGTCCGCTACATCTAATAATTTTTCTATAATCAATAATTTATCAGAAACCTTCGCTCCTCCCATTATAGAAGTAAAAGGCTTCTCAGCTCCTTTCAAAACCTTATCTGCATTGACCAATTCTGCTTCCATAACAAAACCTGCTGCTTTTTCTTCAAAAAATTGAGCGACAACTGTTGTCGAAGCATGTGCTCTGTGTGCTGTACCAAAAGCGTCATTTACATATACATCCCCTAACTTTGACAACTGCTCAGAAAATGGTAAGTCTCCTGCAGTTTCTTCTTTGTGAAAACGCAAATTTTCCAAAATCAAAACTTCACCTGATTTTAATTCAGCGACAGCTGCTTCCGCATCAGCTCCAACACAACTGTCAACAAACTTTGCTTGTACTCCAAGCACCTCGCTGACTTTTGAAACGATATGTTTTAATGAAAACTTGTCCTCAACACCTTTAGGCCTTCCTAAGTGCGACATCAAAACCGCAGAGCCGCCATCTTCTAAAACTTTTATTATGGTTGGCTTTGCTGCCTTTATCCTAGTTATGTCTGTTACTTTAAAATCATTATCTAGAGGCACATTAAAGTCTACTCTTATTAAAGCTTTCTTCCCTTCGAAATTAATATCTTTGATTGTTTTCATCTTCCTGTTTAATTAAAAAATTAAACAAATATACCTTTATTTTTTTAGGTTTATTTTCATTCCCAAAAAAGCTACTACAACGTTTTTGTAATTTTTAAAAATTATCGAGGAAATCAAATCAATAACATTAAACAAAATAGTAAAAACTCTGTCTCTAAGGCTCGCTTCTTTATTGTATATTTGTTCATGCTTTTTTCAGATATTATAGGACAAGAACATATCAAGAGTCACCTTAAAGCTACGGTTGACAACCAGCGCATTTCACATGCACAATTATTCATTGGCAAAGAAGGTTCCGGAACACTAGCAAGTGCAATAGCATATGCTCAATACTTGTTATGCGCTCATAGTGACAACAAAGAGAGTTGTGCCTTGAAATGTGAAAAATTAGCCCACCCTGATTTGCATTTTGCTTTTCCTGTTGCAAACAACAATACTGTAAAAAAACATGCTGTCAGCAACTTATTTTTGCAAGAGTGGAGAACCTTTGTGGAAGAAAAACCCTATGGAAGCCTACTCGACTGGTACCAAGAAATTCAGATAGAAAATAAGCAAGGGAAAATTGGTGTTGATGAAGCAGAGCAAATCGTAAAATCTCTAAAATTAAAAGCATACGAAGGAGGTTACAAAGTGATGGTGATTTGGATGGCTGAAAAAATGAACATTGAAGCGGCTAACAAACTACTCAAGCTGATTGAAGAACCACCAGAAAATACAGTTTTTTTATTAGTAACTGAAGACGAAGACAAACTATTAAACACAATTTTATCACGCTGTCAAATATTGAAATTTCCCGTATTGAGTGAAAAAGACATTGCAGATAGCCTCATAGAACGTGAAAACTCTTTTCCTACAGAAGCTACAAAGATAGCTATACAATCTGACGGTAACTACAACAAAGCCCTACAAATACTCAAACAGGATTCCAACGACCTATTGTTCGAGCAATGGTTTATTGAATGGGTTCGAAGTGCATTCAAAGCCAAAGGAAATCCTGCTGTAATACAAAACTTGGTACAGTGGAGTGAAACCATTTCCAAAACTGGAAGAGAAACTCAAAAGAGCTTTTTACATTACTGTTTGCAGTTCTTTCGACAGGCGATGCTGTTTAATTTTAATGCTAAAGAACTCGTGTTTTTGGAAACTAAAACCCAAGGTTTTTCATTGAAAAAATTTGCACCATTCATTCATAGTGGCAATATTGTAGCAATTGAAAAAGAAGTAGCAGAGGCTATTTACCACATTGAAAGAAACGGGAATCCAAAAATTATTTTATTGGACACTTCTATAAAATTAACAAGACTCTTGCACACTAAAGAGAGTTCCTAGATTCACTTTATTATCACTAAAAATAAACACGAAATACAAAGTTAGGAGTGCTACCTAAAGACTTTCTTTCCCTTACTTCAATGCTGTACATTATCTCATTATCTATAGTTGATGAAGTTACAATCCGATGGGTTCTATTCAATATATTTTCTGTATCAAATACATTGAGTAACGAAAGTCCTATTTTTCCTTTTAATCTTGAATTTTTAGAAAGATTAAAATTATAAATCACTGAGAAATCGACTTTTTTATAGGCAGGTAGACGTTCTGTATTCCGAGATTCTCCATACAACAATTGAGTTGTGTTGAGTGGTCCTGTTACAATGTCTAAAGGTGCTGTATAGGGGATTCCTGAATGCCAATTGAGACCTAATGATAAGTCAATTGTACCCATGCTATAATTGTGTGACCAAACAAAAGAATGAGGGATATCTTGCATGCCTAGCAAAAGAGCACCGTTATCGAGTTTTTCAAAACTATACTCTGTACTTGAAAGGGTATAACTCAACCAAGTCTTATAGTTATAAAAACGTTTTTTAATTAAAAAATCCAAACCATGAGTAAGTGAAGTTCCGTATAAGTAAGGGCTTGATAGTGTTGCTATACTCGAGGAAAGCAAAGCGACTCCTGAAAATTGTTTTGTGTAAATATCTATATCTAAAGACCATCCTTTCTTGTAATAAACACCCCCAGCGGAGAATTGAATATTTTTCAAAATTGGAACATTTTTATCATTGGAAAGCACCCATATTTTATCTTTCAAATCCAAACCGTCAAATCGATATTCGTCAATCTGTCGAATTAATTGACTTTTAGATTCTGCGGAAATACGAAGCTGAAAATCCTCAGAAATTTGTTTTGCAAGCGACACTCTCGGCTCTAATTGAAAATGAGATAGTGAGGTATAATAGGGAATTCTTAATCCAAACATCAGATTCCAATGCTTTTTTGTGTGCTTTTCATAGGTTGTAAATACGGCGTGAGTGTGACTGTTTTTTACTCCCAATTCTAACACATGATTCCCTTGAGTTCCCCTATTGGAATTGTTGTAATCGTAACCAACCGAGAACTTAGACAATTGATAACCAAAATTCCAACTCGTATTTTGATCGATCGTTTTTATTAAGTGATTTGTAAACTCAAAATCATCAACTGTATTGACTGACTTAAAATCTCCTATGGATTCAGATGTTCCATTTTCTAAAGCCTTAAGGTCACCGTAATAACTACTCTCATATGACGAAGAAGCAAATGAACTGACTAACCTCCATGAGGAATTCCAGTTTTTATCCCATTTTATAGACAAACCATCATTGGAAATAGATAGCAAACTTCCAAAGGAATTTGTCGAACTATCTTCAAAATAATCGAGCTTATTTCGGGTGTATAAACCACTTAAAATCAAGCGTTCATTTTCTGTTATATTTTGAATTACTTTCCAATTAAAATCTCTGTAAAAAAAGGTATTACCATAAATGCTTTCAGAACCTGTTACCTGTTTAGATTGTTGGTTAATAGCATCAATTACGTGTGCTTCTTGGAGGGTAGTTTCGGAAAAAGAATCATACGGTTTTGAATTAAAAACATCAGTCAAGGAACGTCTAAACGAAAAAACAAACCCTGTTTTCGCATCAAACAGGGGCGTTTTCAAAAAGGCATCTGCATGCAATAGGTTGGAACCAAAACCATAAGTAGATTCAAAAATTTCTTCTCCTGAATTGATATCCAATACAGCTCCAATACGTTGTCCATATTTTGCGTTTGGAGCATTTTTATAAAAATTAACCCTGTTGATTACATATGGGTTTAAAGCAGAAATCAAACCAAAAAAATGCCCTGTTTCATACATCGTAATTCCATCTACCAAAACCAAATTATGATCTGGGCTACCCCCACGAATATATAGCTCAGAAGCACTCTCATTACCGTTTTGTACTCCTGGAAGAAGTTGTAAGCTTTTAAATATATCAGGCTCTGTGAGCCCTGGAAGAATTCCTAATTTCAGAGGAGAAATCTGTATGGATCCATCTGTTCTTTTTTGCATACCTTGGGCTAAATAATCAGTAATCAACACTTCGTTCAAAACTTCTGTGGTTTCAGACATAAGAATCGTTTGACAACCTGTTTCATTTGTAAATTGACCGGCTAGAAGCATCTTTTTTTCAAGCCCTAAATAAGATATTTTAATGGAAGTATTCGTTGAGATATTTTCTATTTCAAAATAACCCTTACTATCTGTCGAGACCACAATTGAGTTGTCTTCTGTAATGACTGATGCAAAAGGAACAGGTTCTTTTGAAATACCGTCTATAAGATACCCACAGATAGAAATAATTTGATCGCGGGGTTTGTACAATGTAACATATCTAGTATTGACACGCTTATACTGAAAGGATGTCGCTGACTCTAATTTGATTAATACCTCATTTAAAGACAAACTATCCCATTCAAAATCTATCTCGATTTTAGCTATTTCTGAGGTATTGTATGAAAAACGAATATCGAATTTTCGTTCTAAAGCATATAAAACACTTTCCAATGATTTGTTTTTGACATTCCTATCTTCTTCTCTTTGTGCGCGAACACTAGATATCGTTATAGCGTTGCAAAAAAACAACAAAAAAAATATTAATCGCTTAAAATACAAGATCCATCTTTTTCAAAATTGTACTGTAAACCCATTGGAATTGCAATAGTTTGAAGAGCAACCTCTAAATTTGTGTTGGTAAAACTTCCCGAAAATGGTTGATCCATATTAGAAACTTCTAAATGAATTTGAATCGCATATTGACGTTCAATCTCAAGGACGACTATCGACAATGGTACGTTTGAAAATGAAGATTCGCCTTTCAACCAAGACGGAGATTCTGTCTCAAAATCAAGCAGTTTTGCAGGTTCTGTTTTGAACTTTTGATACCCTTTTCCAGGAAGTAAAAACAAGTCATTAAAAGCATCTTCTACTTTGACACGACCTTTGAAACAATTTACTTCAAAATAAGATTGATATTGCTTTACATTGAATTGAGTCCCCAACACACTTACAGAACCCCTGTCTGTCTCAACTGTAAAATTCGATCCTTTTTCAACCTCAAAATAAGCCTCTCCATGAAGTGTTAAACTTCGAATCCCTTCCTCCCATTTACCGTCATCAAAAGACAATTCAGACGCAGCATTTAATTGAACCTTTGAACCGTCAGGAAGTTTAAGAGCAAGTATTTCTCCTGCTGATGTTGTAAAAGTAACCTCCTTATTGTTCCAAAAATAAATACCCAATATCAATGAGATTGAAACAGCAACACCAGCTATCCATTGAGGAAACAAAAGGCGTACTTTTTTAGACTTCTCTATCTCTTGTGTAATTTTTTCAAAAACACCTTTTTGGTCAAAATTAGGCACTTCTAAATTTTCAGTTTGCGCAATAATCTTTTGGTACTCTTTAAATTCTGAAGTCTGTTCAAATTTTTGACGTTCTTCTTCACTTAGGGAGTTGTTCAACCACCTTCCTAAAAAAGTATCATCTTTTTCTATAGATTCCATAATAGTTGTATCGTATATTAGTAAACGTTTCTCTACAAAACACCCTATTGAAAGAATGTTTACATGACATGTGACTTCGTGTTAATTAAAATCTTACACTAGTTTTAAGCTTCTCTCTTAATTTTAATAACGCACCGTGCATCCTTTTTTCAATTGCTTTTTCTGAAATGCCTAACATCTCAGATATTTCTCGGTACTTCTTTTTATCAATTCGATTTAACAAAAAAACCTCTCTTTGTGCCTCTGTGAGCTCTGAAATGGCATTTTGCAGCTTCTTCATAAACTCTTTCTCCTCTAAAATAAACTCCGGACTTTCGTTGTCATTTCTAGATTTTAAATGAACCCTGTGTTTTAAAACAACTTTTTTATGTGCAACTTGGTTGAGAAATTGATTGTTAGCAACTGTGTATAAAAAAGATTTGGCTTTTTCAAATACCACCTTTTCGCAATGCTGCCACATTTTAACGAAGGTATCCTGAACCAAATCTTCAGCTTGTGCTTTGTCTCCACATTTGTAATAGATAAAGCTGTAGAGTATTTTTGAGTATTTTTGATACAGTTGCTCGAATACTTTAGCTTCACAAACAGA
>JBMZVD010000037.1:0-21765 GCA_049625305.1 Flavicella sp. | reverse complement strand
ATTTGAATCACCTCTTTAACTTGCTCTAATGTAAGTTTATACCATTTATAGCCCTCTTCTTTAGAACTATACCATAAGAGTTCCTTAAAAATATCCATTTTGACAAAAGATGCCTTTCCTTTTTCTGTTTCTAAAACAATATCTTGTTTTGGAAAACCTTTCAAGGCATCGAGATAGGTATCGAGTTCAAAATTTAAGCAACATTTCAACTTTCCGCATTGTCCTGCTAATTTTTGGGGATTTAAAGAGAGTTGTTGGTAACGAGCGGACGCTGTATTTACCTTTCTGAAGTCTGTCAACCATGTAGAACAGCACAACTCTCGGCCACAAGAACCTACTCCTCCTAAACGAGCTGCTTCTTGACGTAGGCCTACTTGTTTCATCTCAATACGGATATTAAAAGCACTTGCCAAATCTTTGATTAACTGTCTAAAATCAACCCTCTCTTCTGCTGTATAGTAAAAAGTCGCTTTATTACCATCTCCTTGATATTCAACATCAGAGAGTTTCATTTTCAAGTTCAGTCTCCCTAAAATTTCTCTTCCCCTACGTTGTGTTTCAACTTCTTTATCTCTTGCTGCTTGCCAAATATCTATATCACGTACTGTGGCTTTTCTGTATATTTTTTTTATCTCATCGCTGTCTTCAGAGATTTTTTTCTTTTTCATTTGGACGCGAATCAATTCACCGGTCAAAGACACTGTACCTACGTCATGCCCTGGTGACCCTTCAACAGCGACAATCTCTCCCATCGACAATTGAAAATTATTCGTGTTTCTGTAAAAATGTTTGCGCCCGTTTTTAAAACGTACCTCAACAATATTAAGTGGCTTTTGACCACTTGGTAATGACATATTCGACAACCAATCAAATACGTTTAATTTATCACAGCTTCCAGTGGCACAACTTCCATTGCTTTTACAACCATTAGGAACACCTGTTTTATCTGTAGAGCAGGATGTACAGCCCATATCTATCTATATATTGTTATACTGACCTAGCAGCAGTATATAAGTTCGTATTCTATACAAAAAAACCCATAAAAACATATTTAAGGGCATTTTGCTTTCTTTATAATTCGGTAAATATAGCATAATTATAGCTACTAATGAGAACTCACTCTATCTCAATTAAAAATTGGTGAGTGAAAAAGTTAAAGGGATATTGTAACACCTTTTCTCATACCTTTATAAAGATATAAAATATATCGTTTATTTTTTATATTTCAATGCTTCCGATCTTCCTTTTTTAAATATTTTATTGCTGTTCCCTTTTCCTTTTCTCAATTCTTTTTGTTCTTCATAGGGTAATGCAGCAATTTCCTTACACTCTTCAGAACAGCATGTGTTCATTTTTTCTCTACAAGACTTGCATTGAATAAACAATAAATGACACGCTTCGTTGGCACAATTCACATGCTCGTCACAAGGCTCACCGCATTGATGGCAATTAGAAACCACATCGTCAGAGATGCGCTCAGCTCTTCTGTGATCAAAAACAAAATTTTTCCCTAAAAATTTATTTTCAATACCTTCTTGCTTAACTTGTCTTGTGTATTCTATGATACCTCCCTCTAATTGAAATACATTTTTAAATCCTTTGTGCTTGTAATAGGCACTTGCTTTTTCACATCGAATCCCTCCAGTACAGTACATCAACAGGTTTTTATCTTCCTTGTGTTCTTTCAAATCTTCTTCAATAATATCTAAAGAATCTCTAAAGGTATCTACATCCGGAGTTACTGCTCCTTTAAAATGTCCTATTTCACTCTCGTAATGATTTCGCATATCCACACATACTGTGTTGGGGTCTGCAAGCATTTTGTTGAATTCACTTGCTTTTAGATGCACACCTATATTGGTTACATCAAAACTTTCATCATTGAGACCGTCAGCCACAATCTTATCTCTGACTTTTACCTTTAATTTCAAAAAAGACTTGTTTTCATGTTCCACTGCGACATTCAAACGTATGTCCTTTAGAAAAGAAATGGAGTCTAGTTGTTCTTTGAGTTTTAAAAAGGATTCTGCAGGTACTGATATTTGTGCATTGATTCCCTCATAAGAAACATAGGTTCTACCTAAGACATCCAATTGCTCCCATTCAAGGAATAATTTGTCACGAAATAATTGTGGGTTTTGAATCTTGTGGTATTGATAGAAAGAAATTGTCAAGCGGTCTTTTCCCGCTTCATCGATTAATTTTGCGCGTTCGGCAGCGCTTAACGTATTGTACAGTTGCATGCTATACTAATTTATGTTACACTTTAATTTTTGCAAAAGTACATTATTTAAACGAACTGCTAAAAAGTATATGTAGTTAATGAGTTCGTTGAAAAAATTTACATTTAAATTAAATGTGATAAAAATTAAACATCGTTAGGAGTTTTTAAACAATTCACAAGGTGAAATGCAAGAAATTTGTAATATTTGCACCTGAATTCATAAAATTAAAATTTAGCGTCATGAAAATAGCTGTCGTAGGAGCTACCGGAATGGTAGGAACCGTAATGTTGAAAGTTTTGGAAGAGCGTAATTTTCCAGTAACCGAGTTGATACCTGTTGCTTCTGAGAGGTCTGCAGGAAAAAAACTAAACTTTAAAGGAAAAGACTATACGATTGTGACTCTTGAAGACGCGGTACCTATGCGAGCTGATATTGCTTTGTTCTCTGCAGGTGGTGATACCTCATTGGAGTGGGCTCCAAAATTTGCTGAAGTAGGAACTACGGTTGTAGACAACTCTTCCGCTTGGAGAATGGACCCAACTAAAAAACTAGTTGTACCTGAAATCAATGGTGACGTATTGACGAAAGAAGATAAAATTATCGCAAATCCTAATTGTTCAACAATTCAATTGGTAATGGCTTTGGCACCATTGCATGCAAAATACCAAATGAAACGTCTGATTGTTTCTACCTACCAATCTGTTTCTGGAACGGGCGTAAAAGCAGTACAACAATTAGAAAATGAAACACAAGGAATCGAAGGAGAAATGGCATACCACTACCCTATCAATAGAAACGCAATTCCTCACTGTGACATTTTTATGGAAAACGGGTACACGAAAGAGGAGATGAAATTGGTAAAAGAACCTAAGAAAATCTTACGTGATGATTCCTTTGCTGTAACAGCTACTGCAGTTCGAATCCCAACCGCTGGAGGACATTCAGAGTCTGTAAACGTTGAATTTGTAAATGACTTCGACGAAAGTGAAGTACGCCAATTACTTCATGACTTCCCAGGAGTTGTAGTACAAGATAACCTAGATACCAATACCTATCCAATGCCAACCTATGCACATGACAAAGACGAGGTATTTGTAGGACGTATCCGAAGAGATGAATCGTTACCAAACACATTAAATATGTGGATCGTTGCAGACAATTTACGTAAAGGTGCTGCCACAAATACAATTCAAATTGCTGAATATTTGATTGAAAACGATTTGGTTTAAAAATCTTAACACTCTAAATAAACACCCCATTTTAGCTTGCTATAATGGGGTGTTTTTATTAATAGTTATAGTTTATGAAAAAAATGTGGCATAAAATTAGCTTTCATACATTTAGATTTGTTAAAAATCAGGAAATAATTCCGAATATAAACTTAAACAAAATAAGATGAAAAAAATTATCGCAACATTGGTATTAGTATTAACAGTAAGCGTTTCTTTTGCACAACAAAAATCTAAAGCAGAAAAAATGGCAACTCAAAACACGAAAGAAATGGTAAAAGTTCTTTCTCTAGATGCAGATCAAGAAGCTAAAGTTTACGCAATTAATGTTGAAAAAAACAAGCAATTGATTGCCAACAATAAAAAAGAGCAATCTATAGAAGCAAAGAAAGCGGCTCAAAAAGAAATATACGTTAACGCTGGTGGACAATTTAAAGAAATTCTTGGATTGGAGACTATGAAAGTGTGGTGGGAATTTAAGAAGCAACAAGAAGCTGCCAAAAAGAAAGCATAAGTTATTGCTTTCTTAAAAAGCTATTTATGTTAACAATCAGCCTATCGACGTTACGTCAATAGGCTGATTTTTTTTAAAAACCCACAAGAAACTGATATTCAATGTTTTGTTGTATTTTTATGTAAGTAAAAAAAACTAAACTCTTGTGTATTGAAAAACATTGAAAACATACTATTTCAACTTTTTCTATCTGAGAAAACTCGGATGCAAATTGAAAAGAAGATACTCAATATCGCATTGTTGAGTTTTATCATACACCTATTACTCATCTTATCTAAAAAATTTGAGCTTCTATTCAATGACACTCCACTTCACCTGCTTGAAAGTCCAATTGCAGCAATTTACACACCTTTTTCCTTCATACTTATTTACGAAGTTTACTTATTGATTTATTACCTTCCTAAGTCATTTACCATTTACATTACAAAACAGTATGAAATCATCACTCTGATCATCATCCGAAAATTATTTCAAGATCTTTCACTGTTAGAACTAACTAGTGATTGGTTTGAAATCAAAGGGGATATCAAGTTTACATATGACATCATTGCATCTCTAGTGTTGTTTTTTCTTATATACTTGTTTCAAAAACAAAGCACTCAAAACCCGAACATCCTAAAGGAAAGAAAAATAGAAATTGAGAAATTTATCCGTAAAAAAAAGATGATTGCGGTATTTTTGGTACCTCTATTTTTTTCAATGGCATTGTTTACACTCGTAAGCTGGAGTATAGAATTGTACAAAGCTCCAAGAGTAATACCTTCGTTTAAACAACTAGACAACCTGTTTTTTGATCAGTTTTTTATGGTGTTGATCTTAGTAGATGTCATACTACTACTCATTTCATTTTTTTACACCCATCAATTTCATAAAATCATTCGAAATTCAGGCTTTATAGTTTCTACAATACTGATTCGAATGTCTTTTGGCGTTAGTGGGCTTGTGAGTACGGTATTGATTGTAGTTGCAGTTATATTTGGTTTGTCCATTTTAAGTATCCATAACAAATACGAGCGTCAAAAAACCTCCTTTTTAAACGATAAGTAATTGATATAAAACCATTTAACCACACCCTCAAAAGAGGTGATTTTAAATTTTGGCACAGTGTTTGGATTGTAATTAGTAAATAATAACAAACCTGTACCGGACAGCCTAAACCCCCTCTTATCATGAAAAATATACTTTACCTTTTTACGTTTTTAATAAGTGCTGTTTCATTCTCACAGGACTTATCTCTACAAATGAATTATGATAAAAGCTTTATCTCTAGGATGTACCTAAAAGACAATAATTATGTGTTTGAGCTTGGTCGTTCTGGCTTCATAAGTAGTATTTACATATTTGATAAACCTTCAGACGCCAGTATGTACATGAGAAATCCAGAAACTATTTACAGGCCGAGATTCAAAGTAAAGGCCGGAAGAGTTTCCATATACGTAAGCGACATAAACAATGTAGAATATTGTAGAAATTACTCTAACTACGTTCGTGCAGGTGTTGACGGAAATGTATGTAGTATTAATGGAGTAAAAATAGATTATTACTTAAAAGTTGGTGACAATTCACGTATTGGAATCGTTGGAAAAATCAAACGCATAGGCAATACCTCCATCAAATACCACAAAAATTACAGTATTAATGTAAGAAACAAAACCATGGGTAAATTAGAAGCAATAGGCTATAGGAAGTTCAGCTACCATGCTCCGACGAGTGTAAGTATCTCATCTGGCTATGCATACAATTATAAATCTATTGGAGGGATCAATTTTGACTACTACAAAAGTTATTCAGGAAACGTCAATCAAGGATTTGAAGGGAAGATAGAACGTCTTGGAAATATTCGGTTCTACTACCACAAAAGCTATTCAAATAGACCTAAAGAAAATGTTGGGAAATTTAAAAAGAAAGAAGGAACTGATCGACGTATTTTTATCTTCTAACCCCTACCCTAAAACTACCTCAAAAAAAAGAGCTAATCAGTCATGATTTGCTCTTTTATGTCTTAGGTGGAATCAAGCTATTTCAATTACCTGAGTTTTATTTATATAATAAAAGTCAATCAATGCAACAATAAGTATTGACGTTATCTAAAAACACATCGCTCAGCAATCGTGGTAATTTAGATAGAAAATTGTAAATAATGGATTCCAATCTATGAAAAATCAATACAGATTAAATCAAAAACGCTGTTTGATGAAATACCTCAAACAGCGTTTTTTTTATATTTAGGAAATTCTTTAATTCAAAACCTTTTTCAAATCGTAAAAATAAAATTCCTTTGAATCGTTCATCGCAACAAACATACCATTCGGAAATTTACTTCCAAGGGAAACAGTTGTTGCCTCACAACCATCTGTTTCATGTGTAGATAAATTAACAGCATTGACAAAAGCATTACTTTGCCTATCAAAAATATTAAATTCACCTTTTTGTTGGTTTGATACTATTAAATATCCTGAGTTTTTATGATTTTTAACTATCGCTATTCCTTCAATATCAGATTCAAAAAGGTCGCCTCCAAAACAATTTACCTCTTCAGAAGATACATTTGGTTCCGCATGATACTTTCTAATACAGTGTTGTTCATCAGAATAATAGATAAAACCTAATTCATTATCCACCGCTATTGCTTCAATCTCTTTCTTTCCGCTAAAAGCACCAAATTTACGAACCAGTTTTGTTTGAATTCCAGTAGGAGTTGGTATCAATTCATATTGGTATAAATATCCATTTTCCGGACCTTTTTTACGACCTACAATAACATATAACTTTTTTGTTATTGGGGAACTGTAAAAAGCAATTCCCATAGGAAGGTTATACTCAGGTTCAGTTGCATCTTCAAACACTTTACATCCTCCCATGTCTAGAGGTTTCATGTCGGGAACCGAATACAATCGAATTTGTTGCTTTTCTCGCTCCGTAAATGCTAAAACATCAATCGTTGTACTATCATTCAAAGAAAATCCATAAGTCACATCTACATTGTTAGGTCTCTTAACATTGTAAATTGTTTTTTCCTCAATAATTTTTCCATCCAAGTCAAACGCATAAATAGCTCCATTACTTTCTTTGTCTGTCCCAAAGACAATACTTTTTTCAGGATCGTCAGGATGAACCCAAATAGCAGGATCATCAGTATCGTTTTTAGTTTTTTCTGTTATGACATCTGGATGAATGACTGGTAGTTTAGACTTTGAGTCACATGATATCAGTACTGAGAAAACAGACGTTACATATAATATTATCTTTTTCATGCTTAATTAATTTTTAAACAAATCATATTTCAAACCAAAAGCAAAACGTCTTCCATAATATTCAGCTTGCATTGTTTGATTTACTGCACCTTGATAATAACGTAATGGCTGGTCAGTTAAATTAGTAAAATCAGCATAAAGTCTAAGGTTTTTAGACACCGCATATGCAATATTAAAATCTAAAAACAACTGTTGGTCATAATATCTGTCTGTAAATTCGTCTTTACCTATTTCATCGATATAGGCATCAGAAAAATTCATAGAAATTCTTGTTGAAAACTTACCGTCATCATATCCTAACGACCCGTTAAACATATTTGGAGCTGTATTAGGCAAACTCATGTCAATTCTCTCGTCACCATCCTCATTATTGATTCCATCAGCATGAGAGTTAAGATAAGTATAGTTCAGGTAAACATTAAGATTTTTAGCAATACCAGGTAAGAAGTCTAATTTGCGTTGTAAAGCAAGTTCTACTCCAGTAACGGTAGCATCATCACCATTTTTAGGTATTTTCACATCAAAATCCGTTGTATTCACTCCATACATATCGTCTGTAGTTGTTGTCAATGATGTGTAGGCAAAATCTTTGATGTTTTTATGGAAAACACCTGCTGATAGAATACCAACATTACTAAAATAGTGTTCAGCACTCATATCAAAGTTCATAGATTTAGCTGGTTCCAAGTTTGGATTTCCAACTTCGATTTCTTCATCTTCACGGATGATATTTCTAAAAGGAGTTAAATCTATGTAGTTAGGTCTTGCAATTGTGTTTGTGAAAGCAAATCGTAAGATTGTATTTTTATCTATATCGTATTTTAAATGCAAACCAGGAAGCAGGTTACCATAAGTATTCTCCTCAGTTATTTGAGTGTGGCTATCGTAATCACCATCTTCATTATAGTCTACACTATTTCCAGTTGTAGAAATTTGAGTGTGCTCGTATCTCAATCCAAGAATAGCAGTCAATTTATTCGATAATTTTTGCTCAGTCATTACATAAGCAGCGTAAACATTTTCTTCAGCATTGTAATTTTCACCCAAAAATTCATCGTATACTATTTCGCCTTCTGCATTTGTCAAATCGATATTACCCAACCAACTTGGTGTAGCGAATACACCAGCTTGGTACTGACTACCAGCAAGATAATCTTTCTGTGAATAATCACTAAAATTTGTTGTTGTCAAATCACCATAGCTATCTTCAAATGCGTCCTTATATTCAAAGAAATTATTGTCTCTTTTCTTTTCTTTCATACGTGCTCTAAGACCGAATTTTAACGTTCCATTTTCTTCATCGAAAATATGCAATGGCATTTGGAAGTTTGAAAAGAAGTTGATGTCTTGTTCGTCAGTATATTGGTTTTGTTCTGAAAGCTCATCCAATTTATAGTCACTATAGCTGTTGGCTATAGAGGAATTTTCAATAATATAGTTAGGGTATCTTACATCTGAAACATCGTTGTTGATAATGATCGCATCGTCGCCATCGTATTCGAATGTAGTGTAACGCTCGTTAAGTCTTTCTTCAGATGCCTTTGCATAAGATGCCATCCAGTCAATTTCAACATGACCAATCAAGTGGTCTCCACCCAAGGTATAGTTTTGCATACGTTGGTCTTCTAAACGTCTATTTTTGTTTCTATCGTTTCCGATTCCTCCTTTAGTCTCACGCTTAACATCAATTGGAAAACGTTCAACATTGTTATTTACAATAGAATAATCTGAGCTTGAGATGTCCTCTCCATCTTTAATTTCTTGCTTCAGTCTAAAACGGTTTTCACGATCGTCTCTCCAGTTATACATTGTCTTTAAGTAGACATGATTGTTATCATTGAATTGGTAATCAAAATTTGCTGAAAAACTTCTACGAATTCGCTGTACCAAGTACTTTCTAATTTGAAATTCCTTTGCATAGGGGTTCACATCAATTTTTTCTAAAACATCCTCTCCCTCATCGTCTTGATTTCCAGTGTTGTATTCAAATTCGTTGTCCCAATCTGCTTCAAAGTTGTCAGAACCAAAATCAGAATCGTTTGCAGAAGCTGCAACCATCCATCCGAATTTACCGTTCTCTGTTCTATCTCCAACCAAGAAAGATCCATTTAAAATGCGTTTGTCATTGATAAAGTTGACACCAGAACCTGCTGTAGCTGAAAGTCTGAAATCTAATGGTGCAGTACGTGTAACCAAATTCACAGATCCTCCCAATGCATCTGCATCCATATCTGGAGTGACCGCTTTATTTACTTCAATTGTCTGAATCATGTCTGAAGGAATAAGATCCATCTGCACATTTCTATTGTCTCCTTCAGCTGAAGGAATTCTACTTCCGTTTAAAGTAACAGAGTTCAATTGGGGTGACAAACCTCGAATAATTACATTACGAGCCTCTCCCTGATCAACCTGCATTGTAATACCAGCAACACGCTTGATAGCATCTCCAATATTTGCATCAGGAAACTTACCAAGTTGATCTGTAGAAATTACATTGGTAATGTTAAGGTTAGACTTTTGTTTGTTCAAAGCTTTTGCTTCTCCCCCAATTCTAGTTGAAATAGTAACTTCGTCCAAAATATTGCTATCAGGCTTCATCGAAATCTTTAAGAAACTTGTTTTACCTTCAGTGATTTCAACTTCTTTCGTTATTTTGCTGTAACCGATAAAAGTAACTTCTAAGATTTGTATACCAGAAGGAATTTTTACTAGTGTAAACCTACCATTAAAATCAGAAATAGTTCCCTTATTGCTGTTTTTGATAGTTACATTTGCTCCAGGAACATAAAGACCATTTTCGTCTGTAATGATTCCTCCTAAAGATCCATTTTGTGCAGTTGTTTTTGCGTAGCTAAATACACATAATAGTGTAATAAAGACTAATTTTAAGTAATTGATACGTTTCATTTCTAATAAATAATTTTCTGCGAAATTATAAATCAGTGTATTTTATCAAGTTATTTGAAAAGCAACAAAAAGTAATCAATTCGTTAGTTCTACCGAATAAATAGATAACAGTAAACTTGTGTTTACACTAAATTAAAATGACACAAAAACAGACTAAAAAAATACACTTACTATCAGGACACGAATTGAAAAAATCAAGTATGTTAAAAATTAAGGGTAGGTTTTGTTGTATATATTAGAATGTACTATAATAGGAGCTATGTAAATCGCCCGCAACAAAACCTTGGAAGAGATAAAAGAAAGAGAAGGTATTTTTAGAAGGGTCTTTACCTTATAAAATAACACACTATAACTACCTCAAAAAAAAAGAGCAAATCGGACATGATTTGCTCTTTTTGTACCTAGGGTGGGAATCGAACCCACACTCCCGAAAGAACTGGATTTTGAATCCAGCGCGTCTACCAATTCCGCCACCTAGGCGTCTATGATATTACGGGTGCAAATTTATAAAATTATTTCAATCTACAACACATTTTCAAAAAAAAAATAGAGCTATGCTTAAAATTATTTCTATTTTTGCAACGTCTAGAATTGAAAACATTCAACCATTATATAACAACACCATGACTGATAATAAATTAGCTCCAAAAGTATTTGCCTGTTCACAAAGTTTTGAATTAGCAGAAAACATTGCAAAACATTATGGAACCGAACTAGGAAAGATCAATATCACACGTTTTAGTGATGGAGAATTCCAACCTGCTTTTGAAGAATCTGTTCGTGGAAGACGTGTATTCATTATTGGATCTACCTTTCCAGACTCAGACAATTTGATGGAAATGTTATTGATATTGGATGCAGCTAAAAGAGCCTCTGCAAGACATATTACAGCAGTAATGCCTTACTTCGGATGGGCAAGACAAGACCGTAAAGACCGTCCAAGAGTTGCCATAGGAGCAAAATTAGTAGCCAACCTTTTACAAACTGCTGGAGCAACAAGAATCATGACCATGGATCTGCACGCTGATCAAATTCAAGGTTTCTTTGAAAAACCAGTGGACCATTTGTTTGGATCTACCATTTTTATGCCTTACATCAAAAGTCTAGGATTGGAAAATATGACCATGGCTTCTCCTGATATGGGAGGATCGAAAAGAGCCTACGCTTATTCAAAACACTTGCAAAGCGAGGTAGTTATCTGCTACAAACAACGATTGAAAGCCAATGTAATCGATACTATGGAACTTATTGGTGATGTAGCAGGAAAAGATGTAATCTTGGTAGACGACATGATCGACACTGGAGGAACTCTTGTTAAAGCTGCTGATGTGATGATGGAACGCGGAGCAAAGAGTGTTCGTGCAATCATTACACATGCTTTACTTTCTGGAAACGCATATGAAAAAATAGAGAACTCAAGACTGTTAGAATTGATCGTTTCAGATTCTATTCCATTAAAAAAGCAGAGTTCTAAAATAAAAGTTGTAACTTGCGCACCTTTGTTCGCAGAAATCATGCACAATGTGCAAGACAACCAGTCGATTAGCGACAAATTTATCATCTAGAGTATTAATAAATATATATATAAATGAAATCAATTACAATCAAAGGATCGAAAAGAGAAAGCGTAGGAAAAGCTGCTACAAAAGCACTACGTAATGCTGACAAGGTACCTTGCGTATTATACGGAGGAGAAAATGCCATTCACTTTTCAGCAGGAGAAAAAGCATTTAAAAACTTGGTATACACTCCGAATGTATATACTGCAACGATTGATCTTGATGGAGAGTCTGTGACTTGTATTCTTCAAGACATCCAATTTCACCCAGTAACTGACAAGATTTTACACATTGACTTCTACCAATTGTTTGACGACAAAGAGGTTACTATGGAAATCCCTGTTACTTTGGTAGGAAACTCTCCAGGGGTTATGATTGGTGGAGCTTTGCGTTTCCCAAAACGTAAGTTGAAAATCAAAGCATTGCCGGCGAACTTGCCAGATACTATCGAAGCTGATATCAGTGGATTGAATATCGGTGACAAGTTATATGTACGTGAGCTTTCTATCGAAAACTGTACAATCTTACACCCAGAAAATACAGTAGTTGCACAAGTGAGAATGTCTCGTGGTGCTCAAGCTGTTGAAACTGAAGAAGCTGAAGAAGCTGCAGAATAAGCATACTTCTAATAACATTAAGGTTCATTTTGATTCAGGTCAAAATGAACCTTTTTTATTTGCATTAATCCCATCCTAAATAGTATTTTTGAAACAACTAGTAAAGACTATATAGTACTCATGAAGAAATTTTTAATCGTCGGACTTGGAAATATTGGCGCTGAATACGAAAACACACGCCACAATATTGGTTTTAAAATCGTAGACGAACTCGCAGCGATTGAAAACATTCGTTTTGAGAGTGACAAATTGGGACAAGTAACCAATTTCAAACTTAAAGGTCGCAGTATTACACTTCTGAAGCCATCCACTTATATGAATTTGAGTGGAAAGGCAGTAAAATATTGGATGCAAAAGGAAAAAATAGTAGCCGAAAATATACTGGTTATCTCAGACGACCTAAATATTGATTTCGGAACCATCCGCTTGAAAGGAAAAGGAAGTGCTGGTGGACACAATGGTCTCAAGGACATCAACGAAAAACTAGGTCATCAAAATTACCCACGCTTTCGATTTGGAGTGAGCGCCAACTTTTCAAAAGGGCGTCAAGCCAATTATGTATTGGGAGAATGGAGTAAGGAAGAAAACAGGTATTTACCAGAGCTGTTATTGAAAGGAGCCAACCTCATCAAAGCTTTTGCTACGGAGGGCATTGGAAATACCATGAATAAATTCAACGGACCTTTAGAAATATAATTCTTTAGATCCGTTTTTAATATTGTGATTATGCGTTGTCAGATGCAAACCATTCTGCATACGAACTGGCAGTCTCTTGCAGTCTTATAGAGAATAAAGAAACTGAATCAGGCAATCTAGCTCCTACCTTTTTAGCAAAATCAACCAACATCATTTCTGTGGTAGGCTGGTAATCTACCTTAATCACAGCGTGCCCTAAACGAGACAACTCGTCTGCCAATTCTGAGTGAGAATTGTTTTTATTAAAAATGGTCGTATGGTCAAAGACATCGACAATCTCACTATTGACAATCTTTTTTAGATCTGTAAAATCGATAACCATTCCGTATTTTGGATTGTTTTCATCCATGATAGGACTCCCAATAACCGTTACAGATAATTTGTAACTGTGCCCGTGAAGGTTGCTACATTTCCCATCATACCCAAACAAGGCGTGCCCTGCTTCAAAATCAAAATGCTTGGTAATTCTTATTTTTTTCATGCTGCAAAGATAGTAGATTTCTCCATACCATTTGACATGCTATAAAAAAGGTAACATAGTACTATTTCTTCCACTTTGAGAGTATTTCTTTAGTGAAATCAGACAACACTAAAGTACCGCTAATAGCGGCTCTTTTAGGCAGTAATTCATCCCATGATTCAGTACCTTCCCAAAACACCTTTTTCATTTCTAACAAAGCATTTGGATTATAACTTGCCAATTGTGAAGCCATAGAGGCTACAGCTTCAGTCAAAGCATCTTGATCCTTTACTAGTTTTGCATACAATCCATGCAACAATGCCCAAGAAGCATCGTGCCATTCAGTTGCCTCCAATGTTAAGTGACAAAAAGCTGCTTTTCCTATTTTTCGAGTCACAGCCGGCTCAATCACAAAAGCTCCAATTCCAATGAATAATTCGGATAGTTTTACTGAAGCAGCCTCGGTAGCTATACAATAATCACAAGCAGACAACAAACCAACACCTCCACCTACTGCTTTTCCTTGAATAGCACCAACAATCACCTTACTACACAAACGCATGGCATTGATTAAGTTAGCAAAACCCATAAAGAACAAATCTCCTTCTTCAGGTGTGCTAACTGCCAACAACTCATCAAAAGAAGCACCAGCACAAAATGCTCGGTTGCCTTCACTTTTTAAAATAATTACACGCACCTCTTCAAGCGTATCAAGTCTTTTAAACTCATCTGCCATTTGTCTTAACAACACCGATGGTAAAGAATTACTTGCTGGATGAAAAAATGAAAGCGTTGCTATTCTATTGTCAATAGTAGTGTGTATGTGTCCTGTTTCCATAGTTCAAAGATAAAGTATTTGATAGTAAAATAGAAGCCAAAATAGCTGCCTAAAGTGCTAATAATGTATTTGCATTTCTCTTAAAATACACCCATAATATAGACGAGCGTAAAAACATCCATATACTAAATGCTATCCATACACTGAAGAGTTTTAATCCAAATGAATCACTAATTAACAAGGCAGGTACAAACCCCAAAAAGGTAGCTGCTGCAACGGTATTTCGCAACACAACTGCCTCTGCCAATCCTTTAAAAACTCCGTCAAATACAAAAGCTATGGCATTTAGAGGTTGTGTAATCAGCACCAACCACAACACCTCAGATAATACCTCCAAAACCATTGTGTCACTTGTAAAAACCAATCCTAAGGATTCGTAAAAAACAAAACACAAACAGCTCAAGATAAAAGCGACAACCACCGCATATTTAAGTAAATCACGCAATAGTATTTCTAAAGAAAGTAGTTCGCCTATTCCTTTTAATTTCCCTGCAACAATACTTCCTACACTTGCATATCCATCGACAAAAAACGAAAAAAACATCCAAATTTGAAAACAAATAGTTTGTGCAGCGATGTATGAAGCACCATAAGATGTCGCATAGGAATTTGATAAATAAATAGCCACATTTAAAGACAAGGAACGAACAAACAAATTAAAACTCAAAGAGGCTATTCTTTTGATTTCTTTGTGAAAAGGAGACTTTATAAAAAGAGGAAAAGATGTTTTTTTGAGGTACATCAATATACCCATAACTGCCATGATGATTTGAGCAATAACACTAGCGTAAGCTGCTCCTTCAATATGCATGCCTTCGAAATATCCAGGGATACCATAGACAAATACTACATCCAATACAATATTTACCAATACTCCTGTTACACTGATCAGCATGGGTATTAATGTATTCTGTAGCCCTGAAAATATACCATATATCGTAAAAACAAAAAGGGAAAAAGGAAGCCCTATCGCACGTATTTTATAATAAGAAACAGCATACTCTAGAATGAGTCCCTCGGCGTTGTACCATTGAAAAATATACTGTACCATTAATACTGTTAACCCATATAAAAACAAACCAAGCCCAATATTAATTGCCATGACATGCCCGGGTAATGTCCTTATTTTGTCCAAAGCATTCATGCCAACATATTGCGCAATAATAGAGGAGATAGCAGTTCTAGTCTGTCCAAGAATCCAAACGATTGAAGCGATAAAAGAACCCGCTATCCCAACTGCTGCCAATGCTTGAATGGCATTGGAATCAACATTTCCGACAATGGCAGTATCTACAAGCGACAATAAGGGCTCTGAGATCCCAGCGATAATGGAAGGTATTGCCAAAGAATTGATATCTCTAAAACGCATCTTATGTGGATTCATACACTGAACTAATTAGCTTTTATAAAAGCAATGGAAGCATCAATTACTTTAGAAAAATCCACCGGTAATTGATCAGAATCCCAAGGTTGTTTGGCTCCAAATACATGATCTCCATTTTCGATTCGAAAGAACTTACTTTGTGGACTCCATTCATTTAGTTGTTCTCCTTCTTTTATTGGCACGGTACTATCTGCTGACCCATGTGCAATCAAATGAGGTATTTTTAAGCTTTTGGCTGCACTAGGTATGTCCAAACGATTTTTGTTGGCAATAAAATCTTCATAAAACTGAATATAATGAGGCATTTGTTGTTTGGTACGTGCATTCTCAATAAAAGCTACACCTTCTTTTTTCCAATGTGCTAATATTGGCCCTTCAGGAAAACGAGTGGCGTAGTCAGAAACAGCCCCCCAAGTAATAATCTTTGAAGCTCTTTTATCTACTGCTGCTTTTAATACAACAGCCCCCCCTCCTCTAGAGTGTCCAACAAGTACTATGTGATCCGTTGCTATTTCAGCCGCATACTTTGATTGAGAAAGTACCCAATCTAAAACAGCCCCCAAATCGTCTTGTTCAATGCTATAATTATTTCTCCCAAAAGCCTCTAAATCTGGAAAATCTATGGGATCGTCCATCGTACCTCCATTGTGAGAAAAATTAAATTTTACCATAAAAAAGTTTTCTGCAGCAAACTTTCGAGCCATTAAATCAAAGGCACCCCAATCTTTGTAGCCTTTGTATCCATGACAAAATACCACCAAAGGTTTCTTTTCTTGTGTCTCCTTAAAATACACATCAGTAAGGATATTTTTATTGTGTTTTCCAGGTATTTGTATGTTTTTTTGTAAAATCATAGATTTTTGTTAATTATTAAAATCAGGACGATCTGGGTTTTGAATAAATGGGTGATTGATATCAAATAACTCATGAAGCATACTCTTGATCACCTCCATAAAGTCTTCAATACGCGCCACTGTTACCTGTGTGTCTTTTTTTCTGGTAGTTCCAAAATTCATAGACAGAAAACCTCCTTTTGTATTTCTAAATGAATAGATTCCTGCTTGTACTCCAGACTCTAGAAGAGCGGGATTCTTACTTGTATAAAGAAACGCATACAACATTACCTGCAAAGCTTTGGTATAACTATAATCTTGAACTGTCTTTTCAAAATCATCCACTTGTAATTGTTTGGCATCAACTTTTCCAGATTTATAATCCACGATACGAACAACACCATCTAGACTATCAATTCTATCAACCGTTCCTTTAATATATATGGGTTTATCTTGATTTTTTATTCGAATAGGATAGGCTATTTCTTGTTCTGTCCCTAAAATCTTAAGTTGTGTTCCTGCCTGTAATAACTTTTTTTCGGAAGCCAAAAAATTCAAAATAAAGCGCTCAGCCACTTTGAGAATCAATTTATTTTTACCACTACTAATGTGTCCATTTTTGTATATTTTCTTAAATTGAGATTCGGTTTCTTTGGGAGTATTTTTGCGCATTTCGTCGAGTGCCTCAAGCGTTAAAAACTTTCCTACATAAGGTGTATAAAAACCATCTAAAACCTCATGAACAACTGTACCTAAAGTATTCGATGCAATGGTTTCATCAATCTCCTCTACATCTTTGATGCCCAAAATATAGCGCTTATAGTAAGCTACAGGATCCTCTACATATTTAGAGAGTGCGGATGGAGAAAAACCTCGTTTTGCTATTTGCTGCAAGCGTTGTATCATTTCTGGAGTCTTGTCGACAGACAACAATGTTGTCTCCTCAGAGACTACTTTAGGAGCAATACTTTTCTTGACCAAATTAAAACCATCCATTTCTAGTTGAGTCAGGAACCTACTTCGCTCACCTGCTCCATAGGCATCTGTTTCAGTATTGTAAAGTAAAAAAACGGTCTTTGCACGTTGTAACAACCTATAGAAATGATACGAAAATATAGCATCTTTTTCGTGGTAAGTTGGCAAACCATATTCTTTTTTGACATCAAAAGGGATGAATGAATTTTCACTTTTACCTGCAGGTAACACCCCTTCATTCATTGAAGTAATTATTACAGTTTCGAAATCCAACACCCTAGTTTCTAATACACCCATCAATTGCAAACCGCTCAAAGGTTCTCCTTGAAACGACAGCTTTTCTGTACTGATTAGCTGCTTATAAATTGCGTGTAATGTATTGATTGTTCGAATGTGTTCATAAGTACCATTCAAATTTTCTAACTGAACGAATAAATTGTAATAGCGATACAAACACTCACGCTCAAAACCAGAAAAATTATCCTTTGCGGCAACTATTAAACGAGTTGATGATGCTAAGAAATTCTTGACGTTTTGTGTCATTTCAAACACTTCCTCTAAGCCTGACAACTCTGAAAATGAACCTTTTAAAGCTTTAAAGTCTTCTGAAGAAATAAAAACTTTATTTGCTGTAATTAAAGCCGTTTTCAACTGAGTCAACTGTTCACTATTACCAAATAATTTATGAGAAAAAGGATGCTCTAAAACACGAAAAACATCTTTGTAATAAAAGGAATTTTCCTGTGTTTTATTTAATTTTTTTTGGGTTAAGTACAACGTAAATAATGCGTCAAAAAAACCAGCAATGGGCATGTCTTTTAAAAAGTATCCCATTGTTATGTTCAGTTTGTCTACATTTTCCGGTAAAGAATTCAGAGTCAATGAAAGTAGCGATTCTTCCGCCAAGACAAGCGCCGTATTGTTCAAGTTTTTTCTTGAAGCCAACAAAGCTCCTACAGCTTTTACTTGTGAGACATTTTTAGAGGCAGCTATTTCATAAATTTTCTTCTCCTTGGAAAAGTTATTCGCTACAGACTGAAAACTATTATTATCAAAGTAAGGCCACTCAGACTTATAGCGTCTCAAGAAAACACCTGCTTCTTTATTTTGATGCATATAATATGCATCTGAATCCCAATATATAGCTGCTTTACCACTTTCTAAAAAAGTAGTAAATAGATTTTCCTCTGCTTTGTTCAATGCATTAAAACCTATCAAGACTATTTTTTTACCTCCAATCTTTTGTATAAACTCAGGTGCTTTTTCAACTGATTCTCTATATAGCAAACCTTGGTATCCCTTTTTATGTTCAATTAAATACTGATAAAAAGCTTCGTAGTAAAGCCCTAACCGTTCCATAAAATAAAAATGATTGGACATCATGCTTGTTTCATCAATATGTCCTTTAACATCCCAAGACTCTAATCGCTTGATGTCTTTCAAGTAGGAAAACAAATCTTGTGAAGCTACCAAATGCCTGTCCAACTCGTTAAAATCTTGTAAAGCAACAGAGGCCCAATGAGAAAAGCTATCGAAATCATCCTTATTGCCTGGAGTATGCTCAACATACACTTGATAAAACTCAAATAAAAGAGGAACTGTTTCTATTTTCTTCAAGCCAGATATCTGCTCAATAAAGTTTTCTATACTAATGATTTCAGGTAAAAAAGTTATCCTACCTATCTGTTTCTTAAAAGCCTCTTTTAGAAAAACTCCTGCTCTTTCACTAGGTAATACACAAATGGTCTCTGCCAACGAATGACCAGAGTTTAGGATACTTTGAACGACCTCTGATAAAAATGTTTGCATAGTATATCAAAAAAAATTAGCTATTTCCGAACAGATAGGAAACAGCTAATCTAACTATTTTTTGAGAATTTTATTCTATAAAACCTCAAATTTGTAAAGAATAAATAACGTAATTATTTTGTTTCTTTTAAATTTTACAATCTAAATTTCAATCCCAGCGAATGTTGGAAAAACTGATTTCCATTAGCTTTTGAAAATCCATCTGAAATTCCTGCTGCAGTGTGAAATGTACTAGAAATATTTAAACCTACAATATCATTGAACCAAGTGTTAAAACCAAAACCTGGATTTACTGTAAAAGATCCTTTACCTTCTATCCATGTATATCCTGCTCCTAGCTTAACATAGGCGTCCAACCACCCTTCATTACTGATAAAGTTTAGTGCATTCAAATGATATTGTGCCGCTGTTCCTAAAGAGAAAAATGACAGACCTAATTCATCAGCTCCAGGTACGTCATTTATTTTATTAATACTACCTGTTAATTCTAAGCTTAAACCGCTGCCAAAATCTCTTTCAACAGTCACTTGAGAAATCGCAGGAAGCGTATTGAAATCACTACCTTTAAAATAATCTTCAACCATCGCTCCTATATCTGAAGCTGTATTATTTATATCTACGGAATTAATTCCAATACTTAACGACCATTTACTGTCTGATTCTTGGGCACTTACTCTATTAAATCCTCCACATAGACATAATAATAATAGGGTAATTTTAATTGTTTTCATTTTAGTTAGTTTGAGTATAGTTTAATAATGTGTTTTTTGTAAAAATATAAAAAATTATCACTTGTTAACTATGAAACTAATATGATTTCAAACTTATTTTATAAGAAAAAAAAGTTCCCCTTTGATCGAAGGAGAACTTTAAAAATGTTACTTTTTTTAGCTATTGTTTTGCAATAATTTCAACTCGTCTGTTGTTTGCTCTTCCTTTAGCTGTTTTATTTGTATCTATAGGGTTTTTGATCCCATAGCCTTTAAAACTCATTCTCTTTTCTGAAATACCGTGAGAAACAAGATAGTCTCTAACAGCGTGAGCTCTATCATCAGATAACTTTAGGTTTTTAGCTGCAGAACCTAAACTATCTGTATAACCATTTATATCAAACTCAATTGTAGGGTATTTTTTCATGATTACAACGATAGCATCTAACTGCTTGGCAACTCCTTTTTTGAAAGTCGCTTTTCCTGAATTAAAGTTGATTGTTTTGGCATACGAACCTAATTTTTTAATCGCTGCCTTTGAAAGAGCTGGACAACCTTTATTTTTTGCTAATCCAGGAGTATCTTTACAAATATCGTCCTTGTCAGCCACGCCGTCTCCGTCCGTATCTGGCCACGGACATCCTTTATTTCGTTTTGCTCCTTTTACTGTTTTGCAATCGTCTTTTGGATCAATGACACCGTCTCCATCACTGTCTAAACAACCTTGCATTTTTATATCCCCTGCTACTTTAGGGCACATATCTTTAGAATCTTGTACACCGTCTCCATCAGTATCAGGGCAACCTTTGAATTTTTTCAGTCCTGCATTTTCTGGACACATATCATCAGTATCAGAAATACCATCCCCATCACTATCTGGACAACCTTTTAACATTTTTAAACCTGCTATATTGGGACAAGCATCCTCTTTATTTACAATGCCATCTCCGTCACTGTCTGGACATCCATTAAGTTTTCTTGAACCAGCAACATTAGGACAGGCATCTTTTGCATCTCCTACACCATCACCGTCAGAATCTTGACCTCCAAAACGAAAAACGACACCTATAGCATGGTGGAAATAACCATCCGACTGAACAGCTGTTAAGTTGTCTCCTATTCCGTTATTATTTTTATACATCGTAGAAAAATTTAAACCTACAGTATCATTAAACCACGTATTAAAACCAGCACCTCCATTGATTGTAAAAACATCTTGATTTTCAAGCCAAGTAACCCCAATACCAAGTCTTAGGTAAGGATCAAACCAACCTGTCTCTCCTATAAAATTTAGATGATTTAAGTCGTACCTTGTACCAAGATCTAAAGCAAAAAAAGACAAACCATCAACATTAATTGGAGCTTTATCTATTTTATTCAAAGCACCATTCAACTCCAGATTAAATCCATTGTCTAAATATCGTACAACAGAAACGTGTGAAATGGCAGGAATTGTATTCCAGTCACTTTCTCCAACATAGTCTTTTAAAAAATCTCCGAATTCAGACGGACCTGTTTTGTTGATATCTACCATATTGATACCAAAGCTAAACGCCCATTTTTTTGATACATCTTGTGCATTTACATTGTACATACCCACGAGCAGAAACAACGCCATCAAGCTAATTTTTAGTCTTTCCATTTTTTGTAATTTATAAGAAGTTATTATTAAAAAAACGGGGTAAGTGAGGGATATAAATCTAAAGATATAAAAAAATAAACAAGAGAGCACTGAAACATACACAACTAAGTCAT
>JBMZVD010000036.1:0-22129 GCA_049625305.1 Flavicella sp. | reverse complement strand
CCAATCTTGTGAGAAACTCCTGTATAGTACAATACACGTTCTGTAGTTGTAGTTTTCCCTGCATCAATATGTGCAGCAATACCAATATTTCTAGTAAATTTTAAATCTCTACCCATTGCTATATATATTAAAATCTAAAATGTGAGAATGCTTTATTTGCTTCAGCCATCTTGTGGACATCCACTCTTTTCTTAACAGCAGCACCTTCTTCTTTAGCAGCGGCTAAAATCTCTCCTGCTAACTTTTGTGCCATTGTTTTTTCATTTCTCTTTCTAGCAAATGTAATCATCCATTTGATAGCCATAGAAACTTTTCTATCCGGACGGATAGGCATTGGGATTTGGAAGTTAGCTCCACCAACACGACGACTACGTACTTCTACTTGAGGCATCACATTAGAAAGTGCATCTTTCCAAATTTCTAAGGCAGACTTTTCTTCTTCTCCCTTTTTTTCTTCTACGATATCTAAAGCATCGTAAAATACTTTGAACGCTACTGATTTCTTACCATCCCACATCAACATATTCACAAAACGTGTTGCTAATTGATCGTTAAACTTTGGATCCGGTAAAAGAACTCTTTTTTTGGCTCTTCTTTTTCTCATGTTTTCTTTACTTTTTTGTCGTTGACTCTTTAAAGACATCAACAGACATTAAAAAATTTACTTCTTAGGACGTTTGGCTCCGTATTTAGATCTACGTTGAGTTCTTCCCTCAACACCAGCCGTATCTAAAGCTCCACGAACGATGTGGTACTTTACCCCTGGTAAATCTTTTACTCTTCCTCCCCTTACTAATACTATCGAGTGCTCTTGTAAATTGTGTCCTTCTCCTGGGATGTAAGCATTTACCTCATTACCATTTGTCAAACGAACTCTGGCTACTTTACGCATAGCTGAGTTTGGTTTCTTTGGTGTAGTAGTGTAAACACGCGTACATACTCCTCTTCTTTGAGGACACGAATTTAAGGCAGCCGATTTACTCTTCTTAGTGTTTTGGGTTCTTCCTTTGCGTACTAATTGTTGAATAGTTGGCATACTAATTTGTTATAAATTACGTTTATTTTATAATTCTCTAATTTTTTTAGAGGGTGCAAATATACAAAACTTATCTAAACATTCAAATGTCAAGGAGTTAAATTACAAATTAACAACTCTTTTATATTGAGTTCTTTATTTTTAGAGTAGTTTTGATAATATTTAAAATCTATTCCAAGAAAACCCGAGAGTGTATCATTCCTTTGAAATAAATCTTCACACTGTTTATCGAATAGCAATTGTACTTCTATTTGCTACAACGGTTAGCGGGCAAAACAAACAACTCACATTGAAATCTAACGACAGCTTGGTTAACGCTGTATTTTTTGAAAATAAAAAAGGAAAAACATTCCAAGATTCACTTGAAATGAGCAACGAAATAAAATTATTCAAAGAATCACTTCACAGAAAAGGATACCTAAACCCCAACATTGAGCTAATCAAAAAAAACGACACGAATTTCTCCATAAAGTTGATAAAAGAAAAACAACACACACACATCACTCTGATATTCAACGATTTGACAAAATCAAAAAAAATAAAACAACAAAAAACAACCATACCTATATATATACTCGAAAAAAAGCTTCAAAATATTGTTAAAAATCTCGAGTCAGAAGGCGCTACTTTTAGCCGTGTCAAATTAGCAAACATAAGATCAATTGACCACAAACTTATAGCCGATGTGATTATTGATCCTTCCAGAAAAAGAACTATAGACAAGGTTATTATTGGTCCCTATGAGAATTTCCCGAATAGGTATATCAAGCATTATTTTAAGATTAAAAAAGGAAAAACAACTTACAATTTAGAAAAAACAAAAAATATAAGCCAACAAAGCAAGCTTTTGAATTTCGCTTCAGAAATAAAAAAACCAGAAACTCTATTTTCCAAAGACAGTACAAATCTTTACTTGTATCTTAAGCAGATAAAAGGAAACAAGTTTGACGGGGTATTGGGATTTGGAAATAATAAAGAAAAAAAAGGAATACAGTTCAATGGTCATATCGATATTGAGCTATTAAACACCTTTAACAAAGGGGAGAAATTCAAATTAAAATGGAGCAGAAACAACACTGAACTAGAAAAACTACATACTAAAATAATCTCACCATATGTATTTAATTCTAGAATCACTAGTAAGATCAAGTTCGAATTAAAAAAACAGGATTCAACATTTATTAACACAAAAGCACAAATACAACTTGAGACAAGCCTAGGCAAAAATCAAAACATAGGCATCTTAGTAAATCAAACAAAATCGTCTGCTTTGCGTACTACTGCAAAAAATGATATGGAATCCTTTAAAACCAGGAGCTATGGTTTTTCATACACAAACAGCTCCTTCATTAAGAAAAACAAAATCAACACAGAAATACTTATTGAATACGGAATAAAACATACTGCTTTAGAGGAAATACCACAGACTAGAAGCACCGCTTCAATAACACTGACAACCCCAATAAAAGGAATCCGTAATTATTTTATTAAAAACGTAACGAAATTTTTAAATTCAGACAAGCAAAACACGAACGAATTATACATCACCGGGGGTGCAAATTCGTTAAGAGGCTTTAATGAAGACAGCATCCTAAGTTCAGGTTTTAACTATACGAATAGTGAGATAAGATTCAGAACAAGCGAAACCTCCTATTTGTATTCATTTTTGGACGCAGGAATCTTCATAAACAAAATAACTCAAACATTGACTAAACTATACGGTCTAGGAGCTGGATACACCTTTAAAACAAAGAATGGGAATTTAGATTTGTCGTATGGATTAGGAAACAACACAAATGAAAAATTAGACTTACAAAAGGGCATATTCCATATCAAAACAACAATAGATTTCTGACAAAAAAATCAACTTATATTACCTACTAAAAGACATAAGGAAACATGAAATGATAATAAAAAAACATGTTTTTTAACAATTCTTAAGAAGTGTAAAAACAGTTAAACCCTTAAAAACCCTCAGTTTTATTAACATTTATTCACAATACAAACATTTCTATAACTTTTTCTTAACATTACTTGCAATTTGTGTTAAAAATTGGGATTTTTACATTACTAATTAAAATAACAATCATATGAAACTAAAGTTAAGAAGAACAATGACACTACTTCTAGTGTTCGTTGTTCAACTAGTGTTTGCACAAAAAAAGACAGTATCGGGTAACGTATCCGACAACTCTGGTCCGCTACCAGGAGTGGTTGTCCTTATTAAAGGAACTACTCAAGGTACCGAAACAGATTTTGACGGTAACTACTCTATTGAGGCAAGCAAAGGTCAAACAATCCAATTTAGCTATATTGGAATGAAAAGCAGCGAACAAGTAATTGGAGACGCTGCAAAAATCAACGTAGTACTAGAGCAAGACACAGAGGCTCTTGACGAAGTTGTTGTAACAGCATTGGGTGTTACAAGAGAAAAGAAGTCTATCGGTTATGCGTCTCAACAAGTAGCTGGTGAAGATATTGCTAAAGTAAAAGTAAACAACGTTGTAAACTCACTTTCTGGTAAGGTTAGTGGTGTACAGATTAAAGCTAACAACAACTTTGGTGGTTCTTCTAACTTCTTAATTAGAGGGGTAAGTTCTTTGCAAGGTAACAACCAACCGTTGTTTGTTGTTGATGGAATTCCAATCTCTAACAGATTGAACAACAGTTCTCAACAAAGATCTGGTAGAAAAGGGTATGACTACGGAAACGCAGCATCTGATATCAACCCGGACGACGTAGCCTCAATAAACGTATTGAAAGGTGCAGCTGCATCTGCGATATACGGTTCTCGTGGAGCAAACGGTGTGGTTATCATTACTACTAAAAAAGGTAAAAAAGGTGCAGTTAAAGTTACTTTAAACTCAAGTACTCAGGTAGGATCTATTGACGAGTCTACATTTATCAAATACCAAGATGGTTATGGAGCTGGTTATGGTGCATACTACGACACAGGATACTTTAACTTATGGGACATGGATGGGAATGGACAGAAAGACAACCTAGTTGTTCCAACTCAAGATGACGCCTCATATGGTGGAGCATTAGACGGAAGTTTGGTTTACCAATGGGATGCTTTTGTACCAGAGCATAGAAACTTTGGGAAAGCTACTCCTTATGTAGCATCTACTAGTACACCTCTTGACTTCTTTGAAACTGCTTTACAATTTAACAACAGTGTAAATGTAAGTGGAGGTAATGACATTGCTACCTACAAGATTGGATACACAAACCAAGACATGAAAGGTTTCCTTCCAAACGCTACATTGAACAAAAACACGGTAAACTTAAATGGTACATTGAAAATCAATGACAAGTTAAGTGTTGGATCAAACGCTAACGTTATTATCCAAAGAACAGTCGGAAGAAACTCAACTGGATATGGTGATAACATCATGGCTCAGTTTAGACAATGGTGGCAAGTAAATGTTGATGTAAAAGATCAGAAAGACATTTATTTTGCAACAAAAAAGAACTACTCTTGGAACCATGAAGGTGGTATGAGTGGACCTGGTGTTGGAGCTGAATTGATTCCTCACTACTTCGACAACCCTTACTGGACTCGTTATGAGAATTACCAAAACGATAGTAGAAATAGATTCTTTGGAAATGTATTTGCTAACTACCAAATCAATGACTGGGTTAGCATGACTGTTAAAGGAGCTGTAGATACATACAGTGAAATGAGAGAGGAAAGAAGAGCTGTAGGATCTGTAGCTACTGAGTTCGGAATCTTACGTGATGATGAAACTTCTGGTTACGACAGAACAGACATTAACTTTGCTGAATACAACTATGATGTTATGTTTAACTTTGCAAAAGAAGTTTCTGAAGACTTAAACATCAATGGTATCGCTGGTATCAACATTCGTAGAGAAAAATACAACTTCTTGAGAAATTCAACAGCTGGTGGATTGGTAATCCCAAGATTGTACTCTTTATCTAACTCTAAGAGTTCCAACCCAAAACCTATTGAGACTTTATCAGAGAAACAAGTAAACGGTTTCTATGCTCAAGCATCTATTGGATACAAAGGTACATACTTCTTAGACTTGACAGATAGATATGATATTTCTTCTGCACTTCCAGCAGGAAACAATGAATACAACTACTATGCAGCAAGTACAAGTATCATCTTGTCTAACTTGTTTGAAGCAGATTGGTTAAACTTTGCTAAATTAAGAGCTGGTTATGCAGAGGTTGGTAACGACTTACCAGCATTGAATGTATACGATACATTTGCTACAATCAACAACTTCGGAGATGCATCAGTATTCTCTTACGAAGGAACAAAGAACAACTCTGAGTTGAAGCCTGAAAGAACAAAAGAAATCGAAGCAGGTTTGGAAGCAAAAATGTTTAACAACCGTTTTGGATTTGACATTTCTTTGTACAGAAAAAACACAGTTGATCAATTGATGCCAGTATCTGTAACAACATCTACAGGATTCTCAAATAGATGGGTAAATGCTGGAGAAATTGAAAACAAAGGTATCGAATTAGGATTGAATGGAGACGTATTAAAGTCTGGAGACTTTAATTGGAATGTTGTAGTTAACTGGGCTAAAAACGAAAACTTAGTAGTTGACCTATACGGTGACCAAGAGAACTTACAATTGAGTTCTTTCCAAGGAGGTATTTCTGTAAATGCTACAGTTGGGCAACCATACGGTTCTTTGAGAGGAACAGGATTTCAATACCATGAAAATGGACAAAGAATTGTTAGTTCAAGTGGATACTATGTAGCGCAAGCTGACCAAGTTATTGGAGATATGAACCCTGACTGGACAGGAGGTATTACAAACACACTTTCTTACAAAGACTTAAGTTTGTCATTCTTAATTGACATTCAAAAGGGTGGAGATGTATTCTCATTGGATACTTACTACGGACAAGGAACTGGTTTACCATATTACACAATTGGAACAAACGACCTTGGAAACCCTGTAAGAAACACATTGGCTAACGGTGGTGGTATTGTTCTTGACGGAGTTTACGAAGATGGTACACCAAACACTACTAGAGTTAGAGCAGATTTCTATGGAGGAGCATACTACTGGGGTAACTCATCTAGAAACCCAAAAGCGTTGAACGTATACGATGCATCGTTTGTAAAATTGAGAGAATTGTCACTTAACTATGACTTACCAATCAACAAATGGACAAATGGAGCTATATCAGGTGGATCTTTATCTTTGATTGGAAGAAACCTTTGGATTATCCACAAGAATGTACCATTTGCTGATCCAGAATCTGGATTAGGAGCGGGTAACTCACAAGGATACTTATCAGGATCTTTCCCTACTTTAAGAACAATTGGTCTTAACTTAAATTTAGAATTTTAAAAAATGAATAAAATGAAAAAACATATAGCATTATTTGCAGCTATTTCATTCTTATTTACTTCTTGTGAAGTAGATGAAAGTCTGAACATAGACAAAAAGAACCCAACCGAAGTTCCTGCAAGCGGTTTGTTTACAAACGCATTAAAGAACCTAGGTAACAGAATGAATTCATGTAGTGTGAATGAAAATGTATTTAGACTTTACAGTCAATACTGGGCACAAACTACGTATCCAGATGAAAGTCAGTACAACATGATTGGTAGAAGTATTCCAGAAGGATTATGGAACAACATGTACAGAGATGTTATTCAAGATATCAAAGGAGCAAAATCTTTGACAGATGAAACTGAAACTGCAAAATTAGCAATCCTTGAATTTATTGAAATTTACGCATACGCTGTATTGGTAGATACATTTGGTGATATTCCTTACAGTGAGGCTTTAAATCCATTAAATCCAACTCCAAAGTACGATGATGCTAAGACTATCTACAAAGATTTAATTAGTAGATTAGACGATGTTATTGCTGATTTGTCAAGCGGAACAGGATTTGTTGCATCTCAAGACATTGCTTACAGTGGAACTGTATCACAATGGAAAAAAGCTGCTAACTCTTTAAAATTGAGAATGGCCTTGAGAACAGCAGATGTTACAGATATAGACTCTGAAACAATGGCAGAAGAAGCATTCACTTCAGGTGTGATTGTTGCAAATGCTGACAACTTTGGAATCAACTATTTGAGTACTGCACCTAACACGAATCCATTGTGGGTAGACTTAGTACAAAGTGGAAGAAATGATTTTGTTGGTTCAAATATATTAGTAGGTAAACTAGAGGAGTTGAATGATCCTAGAATAGCTACTTACCTTGCAAAAGTTAACGGCGCCTACAAAGGTGGTGTTTACGGAACAGCTAACAGTGCTTCTGCAAATTCTGCAATCTCTGATGTATTCAAAGCACCGG
This sequence comes from Flavicella sp., assembly GCA_049625305.1. Lineage (GTDB taxonomy): Bacteria > Bacteroidota > Bacteroidia > Flavobacteriales > Flavobacteriaceae > Flavicella. The sequence goes on along the minus strand of JBMZVD010000036.1, from coordinate 14,784 downwards.
ATTTAAAAGGAGACTTGATTACTGCTGCTGAAGTACACTTTTTGTTGGCTGAAGCTGCTGAAAGAGGTTATTCTGTTGGAGGTACTGCAAAAGATTACTACGAATCTGCTATCGCTCAATCTATGATGGAATGGGGACAAGAAGATGGTACAGAAGCATATTTAGCACAAGCTGATGTTGCTTATGATTCTGCAGCTGGTGATTGGAAAGCTAAAATTGGTACTCAAAAGTGGATTGCATTGTTTAACAATGGATATGAAGGATGGACAACATGGAGACTTTTAGATATCGATGTATTGGTAGCACCAGAAGATCCAAATGACGATACTAAAACATTGGACATTCCAACTAGATTTATCTACCCAATTTCTGAAGCTACTTTGAACGGAGCTAGTTTAGATGCAGCTGCAGCTAACTTGACAGGTGGAGATAAGAAAACATCTAAAATCTTTTGGGATAAAAACTAATAGATTCAATACAAACATATAATATGCAAAATATGAAAAATATAATCAAAAAAGGTTCATACTTAGTGATGAGTCTTGCGATCCTTGCCTCATGTAACGATGATGAAAATCCATTAGATATTATCTCAACAGGAGGGCAAACGGTATTAAAAACGAAATCAGTAACTTCGTTTGACATAAACAATACAATCGAGTTAGAATATTTCCTAGGAAATGGAGTGACTGTTGAAAGCGTTTATTTAGATGCTCAAGAAGAAGCAAATAAAATTACTTCAACAGATAACACGGCTGAGTTTAACATATCTAAACTAGAATCAATAGATGATAGCTTTAACGTGATTACAAACTTGAGCAATGGTGTTACAATTCAAGATGACTATTCAATTTCAATAGGAGCACCTGTTTCTGTTGGTTCAGCTGAATACACAGTTGTTGAGGCAGTAGATTCAAAAGAAGCAATTATTGTTACAAACAATACATTGTCTGCAACTATTGACGAAACACAGGTTAGATGGAAAATCGGTGCAGAAGGAGAATTTCAAGTAGGAGGTGAATTAGATATTGAATCTTCTGAAAAGAAAATGGATTCTATAGATTTGAGAACTATAGATTTGACGGATGCACCATACAACATGATGGTAAACGATACACTTCACATGGAGTTTATCAGCAAGAGTGGTACGTTGATGGATACAATCAAATCGAGTGTAGTTTACATAACTCAAAGCTTTGTTGCTTCAACTAATTCAGTTACTTTTGATGCAGAAACAACAGAATTTCACTTCTTAGGAAGCGAAGATGAAGAGGCAGACATCACTTATGATGCAGCAGCTGATGAAATTACAATCTCTAATTCAAAAATTGAAGTTGTAAAAGCTGACGAAATGACTGATGAAGAGTTCACTACTCTTACCAGCGACTTTGTCCAAGTTTACAATTTATTTAACGAAGGATCTACTTTGAGTAAGATTGAAGGTCCAATGAACGGAGAAGTATACATTTTCAAAGTAATGAGAATGGTAGATGGTGAAGAAGAAGAAAAAGCATTCTACGGTTTCATTAAAATCGGAGATAAAATATCTACTGAAGTTATCACTAATGGTGAAACTACTACGACAAATACTCTAGAAGTAACTGTTATGGAAGGTTCGGGTACTGCTCCGGATTCAGAATAAATTAGGATTATTTAGTTAAATACATTCTTATTTAAATTATGCAACCACCCTTTTTTTGAAAGGGTGGTTTTTTTTAAAGTATATATAAGTACCTTTGCCCTATGGAAGGAAAAACAAGTAAAATATTTGGAATAAGAGCCGTTTTAGAAGCGATACATAGCGAAAGTTCAATTGATAAAGTATTTATTCAGAAAGGAATCTCTGGACATCTTATGAATGAACTCATGCAAAGCATCAAAAAAAACAACATTGCTTTTAGTTATGTACCAGTTGAAAAATTGGACAAACTATCAAAATACAACAACCACCAGGGAGCTGTAGCACAAATAGCACCGATCAAATTTCACGACCTAGATACCTTGATTGAGGCAACCTTAGAAAAAGAGGAAACTCCCCTATTTCTATTATTAGATCAAATATCTGATGTTCGAAATTTTGGCGCTATCATACGTACTGCCGAATGTACAGGTGTTCACGGTATCATCATACAAAAGCAAGGAAACGCACCTGTAAACGCAGAAACCGTGAAAACATCTGCTGGGGCAGCCTTTAATATTCCAATTTCGAAAGTAGACCATATAAAAGACGCACTATTTATACTTCAGGCAGCGGAAATACAAATAGTTGCAGCCACAGAAAAAACGGAAGACTCCTTGTTTAATGTAAACTTTAAAAAGCCAACTGCTATTATTATGGGATCTGAGGATAGAGGTATCAATCCTTCTATTTTAAAAATGGTCGATGCAAAGGCAAAGTTACCTCTTAAAGGAACAATAGGTTCTTTAAATGTATCCGTAGCGTGTGGTGCGTTTTTGTATGAAGCTTTAAGACAAAGAATAGATTAAGCTCAATCTTTACATAAGATCTAAATCAAACCTCAATCCATTTAAGATTGAGGTTTTTGATTTCTGCTTAATAAAAATCACAAAACAAAGGATAATACAGTTATGAAAATGCTGAATTACAGAAATAAAACTAGCTATTCACTAAGGATAGAATAATAAAATTTGAAAAAATACATTTGTGCAATAAGTAGTATTATCTGTGCAATTTACAACCAATAAAAAACAGCCTATTGAATTAATTTTGTGTTCTTAACAACAAAAAATCAACAATTAAGTCGTATGAAATTTAATTTAAATGTGTTTTTAGGTTTGTTATTTGTTCTCTGTTTTCAAATAACAAATGCACAGAAAAAAACAATTACAGGTACTGTTAGTGACAGTTCAGAGAGTCTCCCTGGTGTTGTTGTAATTATCAAAGGTACTACAGTGGGTACAGAAACAGACTTTGATGGAAATTACACGATACAAGCAGAAGAAGGTGCTATCTTACAATTTAGCTATATCGGACTAAAATCTCAAGAAATTACAGTAGGTGCTTCTGACAGTATAAATGTAATTTTGAAAGAAGATACACAAGCATTGAAAGAAGTTGTCGTAGTTGGTTATGGTACATCGACTAAAGAAGCATTCTCAGGATCGATTAAAACTGTAGATGCAGAAATCATTGAAAGCAAAGCTGTATCAAATGTAACACAGGCTTTGATTGGAGAGGCTGCTGGTGTAAAGGTCATGAATAACTCAGGGCAACCAGGTGCTGAAGCAAATGTTCGAATTCGTGGTTTTGGATCTCTAAGTGGAGGTAGTAACCCTTTGTATGTAGTTGATGGTATTCCTTATGATGGGTATCTAAATGCTATCAACCCAGCAGACATTACTTCAACTACCATTTTAAAAGATGCTACAGCAACTGCCATTTACGGTTCTAGAGGTGCCAATGGGGTTATTTTGATTACTACAAACAAAGGAAAATCTGGAACATCTTATATTGACGTTAGTTATAACACAGGTATCAACATGAGTTTGATTCCACGTTATGAAACCATAAAATCTCCAGAAGAGTTTATGGAACTTTCATGGGAAGGGATTTACAACGAAGCTAAGGCAAAAGGTTCTACCGGAGCTGGTGAATTTGCAAGTAACAATCTATTTTATCAATCAGGTGATGATGATGGAGAAAGTATTGTGAGAGGTATCAATGATATTTATAACATGTGGAATGCTCCTAACAATATGTTGATTGATCCTTCTACAGGTAAATTCTATCCTAATGTAACTCGAAAATACACACCAAAAAGCTGGGAAGATGAAGGATTTCAAACATCTGTAAGACAAGAAGCCAACTTAAAAATGGGGGGTGGTACTGAAAAGACAAGATATTACACTTCATTCGGATACTTAAACGATGTTGGATACATTAAAAATTCAGATTTTACTCGTTTGACGGCAAGGTTGAACATGACTAGTAAGGTAAAACCTTGGCTAGATGCTTCAACAAACTTGAGCTACTCCTATGCCGAAACAAATGACAACGGACAATCAAGTGATTCTAGTAGTATCTTTTGGTTTGTTGACAACATTCCATCTATTTTCCCAGTATACGAACGTGACCGTGATGGAAATAGAAAAGAAGACACTATATACGGAGGGTATATCTATGATTATGGAGAGAACGGGCGTCCTTTCGGTGCATTTACAAACTCCATTGCAGATGCAACTTATAACAAAAGTGTATCTGTAAAACACGAAATTATCGCAAATGCATCTGCAAATATTAAGTTTACAGATTACCTGACCTTAGAAAATAGTTTTGGGGTTCAATTTTTAACAGATACCTATAAAAACTTTCAAAACATTAGTTATGGATCGTCTGCAGGAATGGGTAGTTTGTACCAAGATGTTTCAGGACAATTGGTGTTAAATGGGTTAAATTTATTACGATTTAAAAATAATTTTGGTGCACACAGTGTAGAAGCCTTAGTAGCTCATGAATTCAACATGAAAGACATGTATGGAATGGGAGCTTCAATGTTCAACCTAGTACATCCATTCATTACTGAATTGAGTAATGCCACAGAAAGTAACGGGTTGCCTTTTGGTTCAACAGATGGAGTACGTCTTGAAAGTTATTTCGGGCAATTAAACTATAACTTCGATCAAAAATATTTCTTTACTGCTTCCTTTAGATCAGATGGTTCTTCGAGATTCGTTGGTAAAGAAAACCAGTGGGACAATTTTGGATCAGTAGGAGCATCATGGGTACTCACAAAAGAGACATTTATGGATGAAGTTGCAGCTGTAGATTTCTTAAAATTTAAAACAAGTTATGGATTGATTGGTGAACAAAACAGTTTGGGTAACTACCCTAGTAGAGACTTGTACTCCACGAGTGGATTGGAAGACCAATTGGCAGTGATCGCATCTTCTCCAGGAGGGGTAGATTTGACATGGGAAACTTCTAAAATGTTTCAAACAGGAATTGAAGCAACACTATTCAAAAATTTTGACATCAATATAGATTACTATAAAAAACAAAATACAAACGCTTTGATCAACAGAAGAATTGGTCCTTCTGTTGGATACCTTAGCCAAAGGGTAAACGATGGTGTTTTAGAAAATAGTGGAATTGAATTTGATGTACTCGCTAGGGTAATCAACCAAAGAAACTTTGGACTAAATATTGGTGTCAATGGAGAACTTTTGACAAACAAATTGACTACAATGCCTATCGACCCTTCTACAGGTGTCGAGAAAATATTAAACCAACAAGGTGGCTATGCGTTGGCTAAAGGAAAGTCAATCTACGATTTCTACATTCCAGACTGGTTGGGGGTAGATCCTTCAGACGGAACATCAATGTGGTCTTTGAACTATTACGATGCTGACAATAATGGGATACCTACTAGAGACGAAAATGGTTCTATAGTAGAGGAAGAACAGATTCGTTCTTTGTTCGAATATAGAAATGAATATCCCGATCGTGAGATCAGTGAAACAATTACAAAAGAGTACCCTGAAGCAACCAATAAGTATATTGGCAAATCAGCTATTCCTAAAGTAAGAGGTGGATTTAGATTGTCTGGACGAGCGTATAGCTTTGACATTAGTACACAGTTTTTGTATAGTATCGGAGGATATTCTTATGACAGTGCCTATGCAGGTCTTATGGACAACGGTTTGATTGGAAGTAACAATTACCACACAGATATTCGCGACAGATGGCAAGAACCAGGAGATATTACAAATGTTCCAAGATTGTCGAACCTATACGATTTAAATGTAGCTTCGTCTTCATCAAGATTTTTAACAAGAGCTGATTACTTGACTTTAAACAATGTACAAATTGGATATACTATGTCTAAGAGCTGGTGTAAGAGGATTGGTATAGCAGGGTTAAGAATTTCTGCAACGGGTGACAATTTATTCTTAATGAGTGCTAGAGATGGATTCAACCCTTCACTGAGTTTGACAGGATCTTCAGATACATATAGATACTCACCATTGTCAACCTTTACATTAGGTTTGAAAGTAAAATTTTAAAAATATAAAAAATGAAATTTAACAAAATAATAAAATCAATCTTCACAATACTTGCCATTGCAACAAGTGCATGTAGTGATGACTTTTTGGATGTAGATCCAACTAGTGTATTGACCACAGAACAGTTACAAGAAGCTGTTTTGGTAAACGAAAAAGCGTCTTATGGTATTGTCAACGGACTCTACTCATTGATGTTTCAACCAGGAACTGCAGGAGGTTTTGGAGCGGCAGATTTTGGACAAAAAGGGTACGATATTATTAGTGACATGACTTCTAGTGATATGGCTTTGAGTCAAAGTACTTACAACTGGTACTACTCAGTGGCTGCGCTTGAAGTAGGAACAGATTATACTAACAATTATGCAACCATGCCTTGGATGTACTATTACAAGGTTATCAGACAAGCTAACTTGGCTATTGAAACTTTAGGTGGTAATACTATTGGTTTGGATGAAAATGGTAATGTAGACACGAACTACAACTGGGAAACAGACGAAGTAAAGTGGAGTATTGGGCAAGCCAAAGCAATGAGAGCATATGCTTACTTTTACCTAACTCAATTCTTTGTAACGAAATATGAAGAAAATGCATTAGCATTGCCTATTTATACAACTCCTAATACGGGTAACGTAGCCTTGAGTACTAACAAAGAAGTATATGACCTGATGATTTCTGATTTGACAACTGCAAAAGAGTTTTTAAATGGATTTGACAGAAAATACAAACATCAAATCAATGTAGATGTTGCTAGTGGGTTGTTAGCTTATGTATATGCTGCTAAAAAAGACTATGCAAATGCAAAAGAACAATGTGAATCTATAATTGATGCCAACAACTTTACGATTACTCCTAAAGATGAAATTGTGTACGATGGAGACTCTAAAAAAGGAGGTTTCAACGATGTAAACACTTCAGGATGGATGTGGGGAGTTGATTTAAAATTAGATTACGGTATCAATTTGACTTCTTTTTGGGGTAAAATGGACCTATATTCTTACAGTTACCAGTGGGCTGGAGATGTAAAGTCTATAGACCAAGGTTTGTACGATCAAATTCAGGATAACGATGTGAGAAAAAGACAATTCAATACAAGTCCTGAATATTGGTTGATTCCGAGTAATAAATTTTATGACGATGACAGAGAATTAGGTGGACAGCGTTTTGTGGAATCTGACTATGTATACATGAGATTTGCAGAAATTAAGTTATTGTATGCTGAAATGTGTGCCCGTTTGCAACAAGATCAATTTGCTAAAGATGCATTGAAAGACTTATTAGCAGAAAGAATAAACGGAGATTACATAACAGATATTGACAACATTTCTAATAACGCAGATTTGTTAGAAAGAATTTATCTTGAAACTAGAATAGAATTATTTGCTGAAGGGAAAAGTTATTTGGCATTGAAACGTTCAGAAGGTTCAGTTACAAGAGGTGATAACCACTTGAATGGTGTAGGTGATGTTATCAACTACGATGCTGACGAACTTACCTTTGAAATTCCATTACTTGAAGTACAAAACAATCCATACATAGATTAATATAAAAAAACTATTTATGAAATCATTTAAAATATTAGTTGCACTGATTTGTGTTGCAATAACGACGAGTTGTTCAGAACAACTAAAAGAAACATCAAATTTAAATTTTATTACTTTTCAGGAGAAAGAAGTTTATTTTAATATAGACAGTGAAACAACTTCAGAAATAAAAATATTAGTAAATACTACAAACAAAGTTGGTAGTAAAAGATCTGTAAAGTTGAGTCCTAAGTTAGGACAAGAATTTACGAGTGTTGAACTTGATAATTTTACGATTCCTGAATATGTTGAGATTCCTGCCAATTCAAATGTGGGAGAATTTACAATCACGTCTAAGCAAGGAGTAGATTTCGGGCCATTGGATAAAATTACACTGAGTTTTGTAGAAACCGACATTCTTTTTGAAGGAGATTTAACGGTTAGAATGCGTGAATTCTGTGATTTGAATCCATTGATTTTAAACATTCAATTTGACGACATTCCAAGCGAAACTTCTTGGACGCTTAAAGGAGAGGGACAAACTTGGATGTCTGGACAAGGGGATGACAATGGTCCTTCGAGTGCTGTACAATTTAGCTGTCTTGCGGATGGAGATTACAACTTAGAAGTCGATGATAGTTTTGGTGACGGGTTCTTACAAGGAGGAGGAACTATTTCGTTAACGTTGGGTTACGACAATCAACCCTTCATGGTAAAGGTAGATTTTGAAGGACTTACTTATAAATATGATTTTAAGATAAAAGATGGAGTAGCAACTCAGCTTTAAATATCAAAAAAATAAGTACAAAAAAAAGACTGTGATTTAAAAATCACAGTCTTTTTTTTTATGGTATATACAATATCTTTATGCATTTAAGAAAGAGAGTACATTTGATTCTATACGATCATCAATATTAGATGTATCTGATTTTTGGAAAGTTTCTCCAGTAATTTTTTCATACAATTCTATGTACCGCTGAGATATTTCTTCAATCTTAGCATCTGTCAATTCAGGTACGGTTTGTCCTTCTTTTCCTTGGAAATTATTCTCTAGCAACCATTCTCTAACAAACTCCTTAGAAAGTTGTTTTTGTTTTTGATCTTTAGATTGAATAGCATCGTACCCTTCAGCATAGAAATATCGTGAAGAATCAGGGGTATGAATTTCGTCTATAACTACGATCTCTCCATCTGCTGTACGACCAAATTCGTATTTAGTATCTACCAATATCAATCCTTGCTTTGCTGCAAGAGTGGTTCCTCTTTCAAACAAAGCATATGTGTACGCTTCTAGCTGCTCATAATCTTCTTTTGAAACAATACCTTGTGCTAGTATTTCTTCTCGAGAGATATCTTCATCATGATCACCTATCGCAGCCTTGGTAGAAGGAGTGATAATAGGTTTTTCAAATTTTTGATTTTCAATCATTCCATCAGGCATGGTAACACCACATAAAACGCGTTTTCCAGCTTTGTATTCTCTCCATGCATGCCCTGTTAAATAGCCTCGTATCACCATTTCAACTTTAAATGTAGTACAAGCCTTCCCTATTGTTACATTAGGATCAGGGGTTGAAAGCACCCAATTGGGCACTATATCAGCCGTTGCTTCTAACATCTTAGCTGCAATCTGATTTAATATTTGTCCTTTGAAAGGAATTTGTCTGGGCATGATTACATCAAAGGCAGAAAGCCTGTCTGTAGCAATCATCACCAATAAGTCTGAACCAATGGTGTAGACCTCTCTTACTTTCCCTTTGTAAACAGCTGTTTGGTTTGGAAAATTAAATTGGGTATCGTTGATGGTAGTATCCATAATGTTTCTGATATACGAATGATTAACAGCTACAAAAGTAACAAAAACTAAAAGGAACAATTGTAGTTAACAAAAATAAATTGGCAAAATTAAAATACTGTTTGATAAGAATAAAATCAATCTGATTCCAAATTTTTATAAGCTTTGATAATTTCTTTAACCAATCGGTGACGTATGACATCTTTGTCATCTAAAAATATGGTAGCAATACCGCGCACATCTTTTAAAGCAAGTAATGAAGTTTTCAATCCTGAAACTTGTTTCCTAGGAAGATCAACCTGACCAGGATCTCCTGTTATTATAAACTTAGCGCGTCTTCCCATACGAGTCAAAAACATTTTCATTTGACCAGCAGTTGTGTTTTGAGCTTCGTCTAATATAACAAAAGCATTGTCCAATGTACGACCACGCATAAATGCAAGAGGTGCAATTTGTATTACTCCTTTTTCAATAAATGCATCTAATTTTTCAAAGGGAATCATGTCGCGTAAGGCGTCGTATAATGGCTGCATATATGGATCCAACTTGTCTTTTAGATCCCCAGGTAAGAATCCTAAATTTTCACCAGACTCAACGGCAGGACGCGTCAAAATAATACGTTTCACTTCCTTGTCTTTCAATGCTTTTACCGCCAATGCAACTGCTGTATATGTTTTACCCGTACCAGCAGGACCGATAGCAAAAAGCATGTCATTCTTTTCCATTTTAGAAACCATCAAGCGTTGGTTAGGTGTCTGTGCTTTGATCTGCTTACCTCCTACACCATGGACTAAAATTCCGTCAGCCTTTTTAGAAGCATTCGCTTTCCCCGAAGTTGTCATCAATTGCTCAATGGCATTTTCATCTAGTGCATTGTATTTATCAAAATATTTGACTAACATTTCCAAACGCTTTTCGAATTCATCTAAAATAACAGGTTCTCCAAAAGCTTTTATTTCAGAACCCCTTGCAATAATTTTTAGCTTTGGAAAAAATTGCTTTATCAAAGTCAATGTACTGTTATTGGGGCCAAAGAAGTCTATAGGATTGACCTCGTTAAGATTGATACTTCTTTCGTTCAAATGTCGCTATTTTATGTTCGTAAATCCTTTCTTAATACCCTCTAAAAATACTATTAATTCCTCTATATTTGTATAAAAATTCGAGAGATTTTTTTGAGAAACCAATTACAATCATTAACCAGAACTAGGAAAAAACAAATGCCGATACTTACATTGACAACTGATTTTGGAACCAAAGACCATTTTGTAGGGGCTGTAAAAGGAGCTGTTTATTCCTCCATTGCCAATGTAAATATTGTTGACATATCTCATGAAATCAGTCCTTTCAATATTATTGAAACTGCCTATATTTTAAAAAATGCTTACAAAAACTTCCCAAATGGGACCATTCATTTAGTAGGGGTAGATTCTGAGCTCAACAAAGAAAATAAACACATTGCTCTGTTGTTGAACGACCATTATTTTGTCTGTCCTGATAATGGATTAATTTCCTTGATTGCCAATGAAATTAAACCTTCAAAAATTGTAGAAATCAATATACACGACAGAATAGAGTCTAGTTTTTCCATATTGGATGTATTTGTACAAGTTGCTGCACATATTTCTCGTGGTGGTACTCTTGAAGTCATTGGAAAACCACTTGACACTTACAGACAAATTCAAGAGCTTCAACCTCGATTCAATCAAGAACAAACAAAAATTATCGGTAACGTCATGTATATCGATAATTATGGAAATGTAGTAAGTAATATTTCTCGAAAGCTATTCAAAGAAATAGGCAAGGGCAGAAATTTTACTCTGACAGCAAGTGGTTATACTTTTGATAAAATCAATAATAAGTATAGTGACATAGTCAACTTTGAACTTCCTGCTAGTAAAAGACATAGTGAAGGGAGTAAACTCGCTCTTTTCAACTCTGCAGGTTATGTAGAAATTGCTATTTATAAAAGCAATCAAAAAACTGTTGGAGGTGCCGCTAGTTTATTAGGACTCACAATAAGAGATAGTGTTAGTATTGAATTTCATAAAAGTGATATTTTTTAACCTATTCAAATTAAAACGCTAAATAACATTTATATGTTCGCTATTTTCAAAAAGGAAATCCGTCAGTTTTTAGGTACCCTCTCTACCTACATAATCATTGCAAGCTTTTTGACTTTATCTTCATTGGGGCTTTGGTTTCTAGATACTGACAACAACATATTGAGAAGTGGTTATGCAGATATGAGTGGGTTCTTTAACAATACAGCTTGGTTATTTGTTCTTTTGATTCCTGCACTGACTATGAAAAGTTTTTCTGACGAAAGACAGTCAGGAACATTGGAAATACTATATACTAAACCAATATCGAGCTTACAAATAATCACCGGCAAGGCATTTGCTGTGCTCGCTCTAATAGCGATAACTTTGACTCCAACTCTTTGCTATGTATATACCGTGTATCATATGGCGATGCCCGTTGGAAATATTGACAGTGGTAGCATAGTTGGCTCTTATATCGGTTTGTTGTTCATAGGCGCTACCTTTATAAGTATTGGTATTTGGGTCTCTTCTTTCGCTAAGAGTCAACTCTTCAGTATATTGACGTCGATAACAGTTTCTTATTTTGTATTTTTCGGTATTCAAAATATTGCAGATCTATTTCCTAATACTGGATTTAATTTTGAAAAATGGGGCATGTACTCTCATTTTTCTAGTATTGCAAAAGGGGTAATTGACACTAGAGACCTATCGTATTTTGCCTTCTTAAGCCTGTTATTTTTGACTGCAACCTACTGGAATACTAGCCTTCACAAGCACAAGAAAAAAGTAGCGTATACCCTGATGGGTTTTGGAGCTTTATTTGTAGCAACTCAGAGAGTATACCAACGTTTTGATTTGACACAAGACCATCGCTATACACTCAAAAAAAGTACGCTTTCCATGCTTACTAATATTAAAGAAAATGCCGTTGTACGCATTTATTTAGATGGTGAATTTCCTGCCGAATTTAATAGATTACAAGAAGAAACTCTGCAACTATTGGAAGAGTTAAAAGCAAAAAACAATGCTCTAAAAGTGTTGCTAGTAGACCCGGTAAACCAACTAGAAGCACTTGTCAAAAGTGGCATGTCACCAAGCAGACTTACCGTTGAAAAAAACGGTATAATTCAAGAATCCGTAATACTTCCTTGGGCTACTATTTCGTATAAAAACAAAAAAGCATTAGTCCCTTTATTAAAAGATGGAGCAGCATCACAGTCACAAGCAGCACAAATCGAAACCTCTGTTCAACATTTGGAATACGCATTTGCAAATGGTCTAAAAGAGGTTACACAACAAAAAAATAAGCGTATTGCTGTGTTGAAAGGAAATGGAGAGTTACAAGACATTTACATATACAGTTTATTAAAATCATTGGGGAAATCGTTTCACCTGGCTGAATTTACATTAGATTCAGTTGCCAAAAACCCACAAAAGACTCTAGAAGAATTAAAAGCTTACGACCTAGCTATCATTGCAAAACCAACTGAGGCATTTTCAGAAAATGAAAAATACACCCTAGATCAATACAGTTTGAACGGAGGAAACACGTTGTGGATGTTGGACTACGTTCAGGCAGAGATGGATAGTCTTTTTAGTACAGGACAAACACTTGCTTATCCGAGAGACTTAAATCTTGACGATTTCTTTTTTAGATATGGAGCAAGATTTAATAGTGACCTGGTCAAAGATTTATACGCTTCTAAAATTGCACTCTCTAATGGAAATATGGGTAGTAGGACCAATTATCAAAATTACTTATGGTTTTATCACCCATTGGTACAACCTACTAGTAAACATCCAATTGTAAATGCCATACCTTCCATTCAATTCCGTTTTGCATCAAGTATTGATACACTTAGAAATAAGATAAAAAAAACAGTACTTCTACAAAGCTCTATACTCTCAAAAACTGTAAGTACGCCAAATATAGTCAACCTCAAAACTGTAGTAGAACAGCCGAATCCTAAAAACTATGCTAATGGATCTAATATCATGGGGTTGTTACTGGAGGGAACCTTTTCCTCTGCCTACAAAGACCGCGTCAAACCCTATGACATAGAGCATGGAAAAATAGAAGGCAAACCAGCTAAAATGATATTGTTTAGTGATGGAGATATTGGAAAAAATCAAATTCACAAAGGACAACCTTTGGAACTCGGAAGAGACAAATGGACACAAGAATTTTACGGAAACAAAGAACTCCTCCTCAATGCAGTTGATTATCTGATTGACGACTCCGGACTATTGGCAGTGCGATCTAAGAAAGTCTCACTAAAATTATTGAATAAAAAAGAAGTTTCACAAAACAAAAGCTATTGGAAGTTATTCAACTTAATAAGCCCGCTTCTTCTCGTGGGAATTGCAGCATTTATAATATTAAAAATTAGAAAAAGAAAGTACCTTAAAGTCATCAACAAGTAGAAACTTGTAAATATTTATAATACCACAAAAAAAAGACTCACTTACTGTGAGTCCTTTTAATAATATCTAATATTCACTACAGTCGGGAAGCTCGTCAGAATAGAGCTCAGCAGTCCATGATTCATTAGCACTTGGAAAATCAAAATTTATTGTTGTATCATTTGTGAAAGTAATGGTCTGTTCTAAACCGAATGGACTAAAACTAATTATTAATTTCTCCACAGTGTCATCCACTATGTTTATACATCCAAATAGACAGTTATCGATAAGAAATTTATCGTTTTGCTCACACGTACCATTGAGTTCAGTTCCAACTATTTGATAATAGCTATCTGTAAAAATATAATAATTAATCTCATCTTCACAGCCTTCACAGTCACCTACATTTTCAATTTGTCTGTAGACGCCTTCTTGCAATCTTTCGTATACCGTTTTCGTTGGGTCTGGAGAATTGTCTACATCATCAACTTGGTCCTGATCTGCTAGGTCTAGGTCTGAATCCGAATCAGATGACGAACAAGCCACCATAAAAGAAAACATTAAAACCACAAAAACATTGATAAAAATTTTCATACACATATATTTAGTTAATAAATTGTTAAATTATATAAAATAAACATAACTTACAAAATTAACATCGTTAAAATTCTGTTTTTCAACTATTTACACCCATTAAAGAAAAAGAAAACCTGTAAGTAAAAGCATTAATAAAGGTTAAAAACCTTCAAACATTCAAAAAGAAAACAGTAAAAATAAACATAATAAAACTCAAAACAACACCATAACAAGTATGTATTATATTTCGCAAACTTTCAAAGTCGCAAATACTTTACCAAGCCTAATATTTGGAAACACGTGTTCGGTAGTACATGAAGTTTCATGATCAAAAGAATAGGAATAAAAAAACCTTGCAAATATAATTTACAAGGTTTGTTGCGGAGAAAGAGGGATTCGAACCCCCGGAGGTGTGACCCTC
>JBMZVD010000035.1:0-22245 GCA_049625305.1 Flavicella sp. | reverse complement strand
GGCTCTCAGATGTAATTTCATATTTAACATTGTTACTGTCTGTAAATGTAGTGCCAACTTGAGCAAAGTTTGTTAGAGGCATTAAAAACAAACAAATTAATGGGTAGAGTTTTCTCAAAACAATTATTTTTTTGAGTAAAAGCAACAAAATATTCACCACTAAAAAAAAGATTATTTATATTTTGAAAATTTAGTGTGCTATTAGTGTGCAAAAAAGACATAAAAAAAACGCAATCCCTTAACTACTAAAGAATTGCGTTTACAACTTGTTGACCCACAAGGACTCGAACCTTGACTGACGGTACCAAAAACCGGAGTGCTACCATTACACCATGGGTCAATTGCTTATTGCGGGTGCAAATTTAGAGCAAACTTCCAATAAAACAAACTTTTTTTTGACTTTTTTACAAAAAAAAAGAATTCATTAACATTAGCTATTGAGCAACAGTTTATTATATAATTTAAAAATGCATATTTTTTGATAACACTATCTAAAAAATATAAAACAAGTGTGTTAAGACGAGTGTTAATTTGAAAAATAGTTTCCCTCTGCTCGTATTAAATTGTTAAATTCGCAGGCATACTTTACAATTGAGATTATGTTTTTAAACAATTATAAAAAAATCAACATTATTTTAGGCTGGGCCGTATTTGCCGTAGCTTTGATTACCTACACCCTAACCCTAGAACCAACTGTAAGTTTTTGGGATTGTGGAGAATACATTGCTACTTCAGTTAAATTGGAAGTTGGACACCCACCAGGCGCTCCCCTATTTCAAATGCTTGGAGCCTTCTTTGCTTTGTTTGCTACTGAAGCTACTGAAATAGCAAAAATGGTGAATTTCATGTCTGGATTGGCAAGTGCTTTCACCATATTGTTTATGTTTTGGACAGTAACCAACCTTGCTAAAAAACTCGCTTTAAAGTCGGGTGATTTTACAGAAGCGAAATCTATTGCTGTATTAGGAAGTGGTTTAGTAGGTTCATTGGCTTATTGTTTCTCCGATAGCTTTTGGTTTTCTGCTGTGGAGGCAGAAGTTTATGCCATGTCTTCCTTTTTGATGGCACTCTTATTTTGGTTGGGACTGAAATGGGAGAACGAAATGCACCTACCTAGAGGTAACAAGTGGCTGTTGCTAATTTCTTTTGTGGTCGGACTGTCTTTTGGGGTACACATACTTTCCCTACTGGTAATACCTGCTATCGTTTTTATTTACTTCTACAAAAATTACGACAATATCACTCCAAAACTTTTTGCAATTGCAAACGTAGTTTCTATACTTGTTTTGGCATTTGTCTTTAAATTTTTATTTCCTTTTACACTTAAGTTTTTCAGTGTTTCAGAATTGTTTTTTGTGAATACTTTCGGAATGCCCTTCAACTCAGGTTCTATTATTGCAGGACTCGTATTAATTGGCTTATTTTATTACGCACTGAATTACACACGCAAAAATAAATTGTACCACACCAACACACTTACACTTTCTGTGTTATTCATAATGATCGGTTTTTCATGTTGGTTGATGTTGCCAATTCGTTCGAATGCCAACACTACCATTGACGAAAACAACCCATCAAGCGCACGGGAACTCTTGGCCTACTACAATCGAGAACAATATGGTGATGCCAACGTATTTTACGACACTTACTATTCGATTACATACAATAGAGAACAAAAAGTAGACAGCAACGGACAACCTGTATTTAAGGATGAAAAACCAAAGTACGAAAAAGACTCAAAGACTGGAAAGTACATCATTGTAAACAACTACAAAAAAACAACCCCTGTCTATACTGACGAGCACAAAGGATTCATTCCTAGAATGACTAATCCTGCCTCTATCAACAACTATAAGAGTATTGTTGGTATACCAAAAAACAGCAAAAAGAGACCGAGTTTTATACAAAACATACGATTTATGCTCGATTACCAATTTGGGTACATGTATGGCAGGTACCTATTATGGAATTTTGTCGGAAGACAAAACGATGAACAAGGAAACCTTGACATACAAAACGGTAACTGGCTGAGTGGCATCGACTTTATTGATGAACTATTTTTAGGCAATCAACAAGATTTACCCAACGACGTTAAAAACAACAAAGGGAGAAATACCTATTATGGGTTCCCGCTAATTTTAGGATTGATCGGTTTGATATTCCAACTTAAAAGAGATCAGAACAATTTCTACATTCTTGCACTGTTTTTTGCATTTACTGGATTGGCTATTATTTTCTACACGAACCCAAAACCTTTTGAACCTAGAGAAAGAGATTACGCAATTGTTGGCTCCCTATACGTCTTTGCCATGTGGATAGGATTTGGAGTATATGCCCTATTTGAGTACCTCAACACATACGCAAAGCCTAAAGTAGTAGCAATTGCCGTGAGTTTATTAAGCTTAGTAGCAGTTCCTACTTTGATGGCTTCTGAAAACTGGGACGACCATGACAGATCAAACAAATACACAGCTCACTTTAATGCCAAAGCTTATCTAGACTCTTGTGATCAAGATGCAATTATGTTTACCATTGGAGATAACGACACCTTCCCTTTATGGTACCTCCAGGAAGTGGAAAACTACAGAACAGATATCAAGCTCGTAAACTCTAGTCTGTTTGCTACCGATTGGTACATCGACCAAATGAAAAGAAAGACCTACGATGCAGATCCAATACCATCTCAACTGACGCACGACCAATACAAACACGGTACTCTAGATGTAGCTTATCATTTTGGAACTTCTGATGCAAGATGGGATATCAAAAACTTTATGAAATGGATTGCTTCGGATGACCAGAGAACTTATTTTGAAACTGACAATGGCTACTCTGAAAAGTTCTATCCAACCAATAAATTAAGGATACAGGTAGACAAAGAGAAAGTATTACGAAAAGGATTGGTAGCTCAAAAAGACAGTGCATTAATCGTTCCATATATCGATATTGATGTAGACAAACAAGGACTTACAAAAAATAGAATCCTGATGTTGGATCTTTTGGCTAACAACGATTGGGAGCATCCTATTTACTTTACAGGAGGTGCCAATGCTGACGAAGAATATATCTGGCTAAAAGACTACCTACAATTAGACGGCCTCTCATACAAATTTGTACCTATTAAAAAAGAAAACAAAGGAAACATGTTTGATATGGGGCGAATAGATTCAGAGAGTATGTATAGAAAAATAAAGAGCTGGGACTGGGACGAAGTAGACCCTTACAACACTTACATAGATGTGGAATCTAGGAAAAACTCTATCTCATTTCGCAATAATATGATGCGTCTAACAGAAACTTTCATTGAAGAAGGAGACCTCGAAAGAGCAGAAGAAATACTAGACATGAGCCTGACAGAAATGCCGATTGATGTTTTTGGACATTATGGAATTTCACTAGGATATCCTGAGCTATATTACAAAATGGGCAATACCGAAAAAGCAAGAGCTACTTCTCAAAAATTAATCGGTATTTTTCAAGAAAAATTAATCTACTACAGTCGTTTTGATGACCGTTACTTAGAACTTATTTTCAATGAAATTGAACGCAATATCAATATGTACAGAAGTGTTCTTGCAGATATTGATAATTTTGAAAAGGAAGACAAAGACTACACCAAGGCATGCCAAGAGGCATTCTTTGAACACATAAAACTATACCAACACTTGATGCAATAAAAAATCATAGAAAACTTTTAATGACGTTTTTGTTCACCTACATCCCTAAATGGTTTGAAAAACTATACAGTAGCCCCGTATGGTCAATAAAGACGTCAAAAAAGGAACTATTTTTAACCTTTGACGACGGACCTACACCTGATATAACACCTTGGGTATTGGATCAATTAAAAAAACACAATGCAAAAGCTACGTTTTTTTGTTTAGGAAAAAATATTGAAGCATATCCAGAAATCTCCAAACGTATCCTCAAAGAAGGACATCGTATCGGAAACCATACTTTCAACCATATAAATGGCTGGAAAAGCAATCAGCAATTATACATAGCAGAAGTTGAAAAGACACAACAAGTATTATCCTCTTATAAAATCGACACCAAACTCTTTAGACCACCCTACGGCAAAATTAAACCAAGACAACTAGAAACACTCTTAAAAAAAGAATACAAAGTCATTATGTGGAATGTATTAAGTGTTGACTACGACAAAAAAACAAGTTCAAAAAAATGCACACAAATTGTAAAAAATAATAGCAAAAGCGGAGCTATCATTGTTTACCATGACAGTAAAAAAGCAAGCAAAAACTTAAAACAGAGCTTGCCTGAAATTTTAAAGCATTTTTCAGAAAAAGGGTTTGACTTTAAGGTATTGAATTAAGCGTATTGCTGCATCACACCGATCAGCTCATCCGCATTGACATCTCCTGACTGCCTCCACTGCATCGCTCCACCTTTGTAGACAATAAATGTAGGATGTGCTTTTACCTTTAGAGCATCAGCCAAAATCTCATTTTTCTCAATGTCTATTTTGATAACTTTTACTCGGTCGCCTAGAACGGCAACCACGTCTCGAAGTACCTTGTGAGGGTTTTCTCCAATCTTATCCCACTCAAAGTGAAAATCAATTAACACGGGGATTTCTTCATTAATTAGTTCTCCAAATTTAACCATAATACAAATTAAATTAAAAATTTAAAATAGGGGTAATATTACAATATACCTGCTTCATTAATCGCCTAAAACGATTTCCTCTATATGCAATTTAAAATAAAAAAACCACATATGAAAATTTTTTCACAAATTAACAAAATAACACACAATAATTACCAACAAATTTAGTTAATAAAAAAATAAATAGAAGATGTTATTGTTTTGATAATATGTAAAACTCAAATGAATTACTAACTAATTTGAGTACTTTTACTTCATCAAAATCAACACATCATGGCAACACAGAAACGCGTTTTTTTACTCGATGCATTTGCATTGATCTTTAGAGGGTATTATGCATTGATAAAAAACCCAAGAATCAACTCAAAAGGAATGGACACTTCAGCCATTTTAGGATTTACAAATTCTTTGCTAGATGTGATTCGTCGAGAAAAACCAGACCTACTTGCCGTTGCTTTTGACAAGGGAGGTTCTTCAGTAAGAACAGAAGCTTTTGAAGCATATAAGGCCAATAGACAAGAAACCCCTGAGGCAATAAAAATAGCCGTTCCGTATATTCAGGAAATCCTAAAAGCCATGCAGATTCCAATTGTCGAAAAAGCAGGAATAGAAGCTGATGACCTCATTGGAACTCTTGCTAAGCAAGCAGAGAAAGAAGGATATCAAGTATATATGGTAACCCCAGACAAGGATTATGCACAACTGGTTTCTGAGAATATTTTTATGTATCGCCCAGCTAGAATGGGGAACGGTATTGAAATATGGGACGTTGAAAAAGTAAAGGAAAAATTTGAAGTAGAACACCCTTTGCAAGTTATAGATTACCTAGGCATGATGGGAGATGCTGTAGACAACATCCCTGGACTTCCTGGAGTTGGAGACAAAACAGCTAAAAAATTTATCAAAGCCTATGGAAGCATGGAAGGATTGCTCGAAAATTCACATGAGCTGAAAGGAAAGATGAAAGAGAAAGTAGAAGCCAACAAAGAATTAGGACTGCTTTCAAAAAAATTGGCTACCATATTATTAGACTGTCCAGTAACATTTAATGCTGAAGACTACAAACTCCAACAACCCGATTTTCAAAAGGTAAGTGACGTATTTCAAGAATTGGAATTCAGAAGATCCATGGACACCGTCAACAAACTTTTTAACAACACAAAAACAACAAACTCTTCACAAGAAACACAAAAACCGAGCGACCAAAACAAGCCGATGAGTGCGGAGCCACAATTGGATCTATTTACAAGTCCCACTTCAGAAAACGAAGTAGAGACAGGTTATGAAACCCTTGAAAAAACGGATCACTTTTACCAATATATCGATTCTCAAACTTCTAGATCACTGCTCATTAAAAAACTTCTCATCCAGAAAAACATTTGTTTTGAGCTCATCTCCACAAGCAATAATGAAGGATGTCAACAAATCATTGGGGCTGCATTTAGCTACCAAAAAGGAAAAGGTTATTTTGTGCGCTTTTCAGACAACAATGAAACAGCAACATCACAACTACATGAATTCAAAGCTGTCTTTGAAAATGAAAGCATCGAAAAAATTGGACAAAACCTCAAAGAGACACTGAAGACACTTGCTTATTTTAACCTTGACCTTAGAGGACCACTATTTGACACGAGTCTCGCGCATTACCTAATCAACCCTGACATGCGTCACTCACTTCACATACTTGCTGAATCATACCTCAACTACCAACCCATCGCGAGTGAAACCATATTAGGAAAAGGACGCAATAAAATAAGTATTGAAAAAGCAAAACTTGAAAAACAAACCATGTTACTTGTGGAACAATGCGACTTAACCCTTCAACTGAAAGATTTATTCGAAATTGAGTTGAAAGAAAAAAACATTGACAAATTATACCGTGATATTGAAATACCACTGCTAAGAGTTTTGTCAAAAATGGAACAAGAAGGAATAAACATAGATTCGAATTACCTAAAGGAATTATCCGATACCACGAGTAAAGATATTGAGCAACTTGAAGAAAACATCTTTGAAAAAGCAGGTGAAAAATTCAACCTAGCCTCTCCAAAACAGTTGGGAATTGTGTTGTTTGAGAAATTGAAATTGGTTGAAAAGCCAAAAAAGACCAAAACAGGTCAATTTGCAACCAACGAAGACGTTCTGTCGAAACTGGCTCCCAACCATCCAATCATAAAAGAGATCATTAAATGGAGAGGATTGGTGAAACTAAAAAGCACCTACATAGATGCACTACCAAACGAAGTAAACAAAGAAACCAACAGAATTCACACCACTTATGCACAAACAGTTGCAGCTACAGGTAGGTTAAGTTCTAACAACCCTAATCTGCAAAACATCCCTATTCGCACCAGCAGAGGAAAACAAGTACGTGCCTCTTTTGTACCTAAAGACGAAAACTACTTGTTATTCGCAGCCGATTACTCTCAAATAGAATTGAGAATCATAGCCGCCTTAAGCAAAGAAGAAAACATGATTAAAGCATTTCAGGAGGGCCAGGACATTCATGCTACCACCGCAGCAAAAGTGTACAACATCCCTCTAGAAGAAGTAACAAGAGAACAACGCGGAAATGCAAAAGCAGTAAATTTTGGGATTTTATACGGTCAAGGTGCGTTCACCCTAGCTGAACAGACAGGCATGAGTCGTAAAGAGGCAAAAGAACTGATAGCAAACTATTACGAAACATACCCCACCCTTAAAGCATATATGGGTAAACAAGTCGACTTTGCTCGAGACAACGGCTATGTAGAAACCGTATTGGGAAGAAGAAGGTATTTGAAAAACATCAACTCTCAAAACGGTATGGTAAGAGCAGGAGATGAGAGAAATGCTGTTAACGCACCGATACAAGGATCAGCAGCTGACATCATTAAAATTGCCATGATCAACATTCAAAACCGCCTTGACGAAGGAAAATACAACTCAAAAATGCTACTTCAAGTTCATGACGAATTGGTTTTTGACATCCATAAAGAAGAACTAGACACGCTTCAAACAATGATAAAAAAAGAAATGGAAAACGCTTTTAAAATGGAAGTTCCTCTTGATGTTGAAACGGGAATTGGACAAAACTGGCTTCAAGCACATTAAAAGCATAAAAGAAATTTATAAATAGAGTATTTACAAGAGTATAAAAATATTTTAAAACACTATTGTTCAGCAATATATTTAAATGTATATTTGCAGCCCGTAAAAGGGGAAAAATAATTTATTAATCAATACAAAAACTAATAGTGTATGAACACATTAAGTTACAAAACAGTATCGGCGAACAAAGACACTGCTAACAAAGAGTGGTTGGTTGTTGATGCGGACGGACAGACATTGGGTCGTTTTGCCTCTAAGGTAGCAATGCTTATCAGAGGTAAGTACAAGACGAATTATACACCACACGTAGATTGTGGAGATAACGTGGTTGTAATCAATGCAGACAAAATTGTTTTAACTGGAAAAAAATGGACTGACAAGTCTTACATCCGTCACACAGGGTATCCAGGAGGTCAAAGATCTTTATCAGCTACAGAAATGTTTGAAAAAGACCCAACTCGTTTGGTGGAAAAAGCTGTAAAAGGAATGTTGCCTAAAAATAAATTAGGAGCAGCATTATATAGAAATTTATATGTATACGCTGGAGCTGAGCACCAACAAGCTGCGCAAGAGCCAAAAGCATTTAACCTAAACGACCTTAGATAATCATGGAAACAGTTCATAAAATAGGAAGAAGAAAAACGGCTGTAGCACGTATCTACTTATCAGAAGGAAAAGGAAATATCACTATCAACAATAGACCGTTCGAAGATTACTTCGCAACTACAACGTTGAGATATAAAGTTAAACAACCATTGATGTTGACAGAAAACATCGAAAACTTCGATTTATCTGTAAACGTATTTGGAGGTGGTGTAACAGGTCAAGCAGAAGCAATTCGTTTGGCTATCTCAAGAGCATTGTGTGAAGTTGACGCTGAAAACAGAGCTATCTTGAAACCAGAAGGATTACTTACAAGAGACCCAAGAATGGTGGAGCGTAAGAAATTCGGTCAGAAAAAAGCAAGAAAGAAATTCCAATTCTCAAAGCGTTAATTCGTTTTATTGGAATTTTATTCAGAGTTCTTATGGAACTCAAAAATATAATTTTAAACAAGTTATCGAAGCCCTGTTCATTCAGGGCTTGTTTAGCATCTAAATGAGTAAGACCACTTAAAGTGCTACTTACCCATTGCTATTCTCAGAGAACGTAAACAAAAACAAAAATGGCAAACATCGAAATTAAAGAATTATTGGATGCAGGTGTACACTTCGGACACTTGACAAGAAAGTGGAATCCAAACATGGCTCCTTTTATTTACACGGAGCGTAATGGAGTACACATTATCGACCTTTACAAAACAGCAGCTAAAATTGAAGAGTCTGCAGCTGCATTAGAAAAAATTGCAGCTTCTGGAAGAAAAATTTTATTCGTTGCTACAAAAAAA
Organism: Flavicella sp.; assembly: GCA_049625305.1. Classification (GTDB taxonomy): domain Bacteria; phylum Bacteroidota; class Bacteroidia; order Flavobacteriales; family Flavobacteriaceae; genus Flavicella. Next base: position 13,142 of record JBMZVD010000035.1, on the reverse strand, counting down.
CAAGCAAAAGATATTGTTGCAGATAAAGCTTCTTCTGTAAACATGCCTTACATCACTGAAAGATGGCCAGGTGGTATGTTGACAAACTTTGTTACTATCAGGAAAGCTGTTAAGAAAATGGCTCAGATCGATAGAATGAAAGTTGATGGATCTTTCGCAGCATTGTCTAAAAGAGAGCAATTGCAAATCGACCGTCAAAGAACTAAATTGGAAAAAAACTTAGGTTCTATTTCTGACATGACTCGTTTGCCTGGTGCTTTGTTTGTTGTTGATGTAAAGAAAGAACACATTGCTGTTTCTGAAGCTCAAAAATTGAACATCCCTGTATTTGCATTGGTAGATACTAACTCTGACCCAAGAGCCGTTGACTTTGTTATTCCAGCAAATGACGACGCTTCTAAATCTATCGATAAAGTATTGGGTTACGTTATCGATGCGGTTGCAGGTGGTTTGAACAACAGAAAAGCTTCTAAAGAAAATGCTGAAAAAGAAGCTCCAGCAGCTGAGGCAGCACCAGAAGTAAAAGAAGAAAAATAATTTTTATTCGTTAAGAATACTTTTTAAACTTAAAAAAAATAATAGATCATGGCAGAAATTAAAGCTGCAGACGTTATGAAGTTGCGTAAAGCAACAGGGTCTGGAATGATGGATTGTAAAAAAGCCTTAGTTGAGGCTGAAGGAGATTTTGACAAAGCAATTGAAGTTCTTAGAAAAAAAGGACAGAAAGTTGCTGCTAAAAGAGCAGATAGAGAATCTTCTGAAGGTGCTGCAATTGCTAAAGTAAATGGAGACAATACTGTAGGTGTTTCTATCGTATTAGGATGTGAAACTGACTTCGTAGGAAAGAATGAGGACTTCGTAAAGTTGGCAAAAGACTTAGCTGAACAAGCATTGTCTTACGCAAACAAAGAAGATTTCTTAGCTTCTGACTTCGGTGGTATCACTGTTGCTGAAAAATTAGTTGAGCAAACTGGTGTAATTGGTGAAAAAATAGACATCAATGACTTTACAAGAGTAGAGGCTCCTTACGTAGGTTCTTACATCCACGTAGGAAACAAAATTGCTTCTCTAGTTGGATTATCTGCCAAAGTAGATGGTATCGACGTGGTGGCAAGAGATTTGGCTATGCAAGCTGCATCAATGGGTGCTACTTCATTGTCTTATAAAGATTTTGACCCAGCATTCGTAGCTTCTGAAACTGAAGCTCGTATCGCTGAAATCGAAAAGAATAATATTGAATTAGGACGTTTAGGAAAAACTTTGAAAAATGTTCCTCAATACATTTCTATGTCTCAACTGACTGAAGAAGTATTGGCTGCTGCTGAAGAAGCTGCAAAAGCTGAATTAAAAGCTGAAGGAAAGCCAGAAAAAATCTGGGACAGAATTTTACCTGGAAAGATGGAAAGATTTATCTCTGACAATACAACTTTAGACAAAGAGCAGTGTTTGTTAGACCAAAACTTTATCAAAGACGAAAAGAAAACGGTTGCTCAATACGTTGCTTCATTAGGAGCAGTAGAAGTAGTAAACTTTTCAAGAGTTTCTTTAGGGTAATCTTATCCTCAAATTATATCAAAAGGCTGTTTGTTTCAAACAGCCTTTTTTTATGCACTATTAATGCCTAATTTTACAGTATGATTTGGCTTTCTAAGAACACAAAAAACTTCCCAAGTATTGAAAACGTTACCGATGAGGGTATATTAGCTTTGGGAGGAGATCTATCATGTGAGCGACTACAAAACGCTTACCAAAATGGTATTTTTCCTTGGTATACTGAAGGAGAGCCAATCATTTGGTATTGCCCCAATCCTCGAATGGTATTGTTTTTCGATCAATTAAAAATCTCTAAGAGTATGAAACAACTGCTACGAAAGGACACCTATTGTATCACTTTCAACAAAGCATTTGAAGAAGTGATTTTCAACTGCAAATACACGGATAGAAAAGATGGTCTTGGCACATGGATTACGAATGATATGCAGAGAGCATATGTCGATTTACACCATAAAGGAATTGCCAAATCTGTGGAAGTTTGGAAAGAAAAAGAGTTGGTAGGTGGGTTATATGGTATTGATCTTGGTGATGTGTTTTGCGGAGAAAGTATGTTTAGCAAAGAAAGTAATACCTCTAAGATTGCATTCATACATTTGGTGAAGAAATTAAAAAATGAAAATTACAAGCTTTTAGATTGCCAAGTATATAATGACCATCTAGCAAGCTTGGGTGCAGAAGAAATATCAAGAGACACCTTCTTAAACATTCTAAAATCATAAAATAAAAGTGTTTGTAGTGTTTAGGTAGAGTTATATTTAGTCGGTTTTCGAATCTTAAAAAGTAAATTTGAAGAAACCAAATTAAACTAATCCTTATGTTTAAACCAAAAATCACCATACTATTTATTTTACTACAAACTTGCCTAGTATTTTCTCAAAAAAACCAAGTAAAAAAAACCAATATTTATATAGAAGACACTTCAGCAACACTACTTTGGTCAGATGAATTTGATACGGATGGTGCTGTTGATGTAACTAAATGGTTTCACCAAACACAACTTCCTAATGGTGGAAGTTGGTACAACGGAGAAATACAACATTACACAAATCGTATTGAAAACACATCTGTATTAGATGGTGTTCTAAGTATTAAAGCCAAAAAAGAAAACTTTACTGACCAAGGACATACGAAAACGCACACCTCAGCACGTCTCAACTCTAAGTATGCTTTTCAATATGGACGAGTAGCAATACGTGCAAAATTACCAACAGGTGCTGGAACATGGCCTGCCATTTGGATGTTAGGTAAAAATATTATTGAACCTGGAGCATATTGGTCAAAAGATCATGGTACGGTCACTTGGCCTCGATGTGGAGAAATAGACATCATGGAACACTGGGGCAGCAATCAAAATTATATACAAAGTGCAATGCATACTCCGTCTAGCTATGGTGGCACTATAAATCACGGAGGACAGACAATCCCCACAGCATCAAGTGAATTTCACGTGTATGAATTGGATTGGAATGCAGAACGAATGATTTTTAGTGTCGATGGCATTACACATTATATTTACAATCCAGAGATAAAAGACGCGAATACATGGCCATTTGATGCGCCTCAATACTTTTTATTAAATGTTGCGATTGTACCAGGTATTTCAAATGATTTTTCCGAGAGCAGTATGGACATCGATTACGTACGTGTGTACGAACCTTCTCCGACAGATAGTGGAGATGGTGATAGCACAGTTAAAGATGCTGCTACGAATGTTTACGACGATTTTGAAGGAAATGGAACTATAAATTCTTGGGCTGAAGACGCATCTATTATGGACATAAGTTTTGTCAATCCATACAAAGAAGGTATTAATACATCTGATAGGGTACTCAAATACGAAGATATTGGTGGTCAATATGCTAACATTAGATTCGATACTTCAAAAAACTTTGATTTGTCTTATGACAGTAAATTTAGTTTAAAAATATATGTACCAGGAGCAAGTATCGAAGGAAACCAACCAAATCAAATCTCTTTGAAGTTACAAGATGGTACTTTGGATCAGCCTTGGACTACACAATGTGAGATTATAAAACCAATTCTGTTAAATCAATGGCAGGAAGTTGAATTTGACTTTGCGAAGGATCCATATATAAATATAAATCAGAGCTCTTTACAACCGACATCAAGAACAGATTTTAATCGAATTGTTTTGCAGGTAAATTCGGAAGATAATACAGATTCTGTTATCGCTTTTATAGATGATTTCAAATACAACATTGAAACACTTTCTAGCAAAGAATTAGCAATAAGTGAAATACAAATAAGCCCGAATCCAACAAAAGGGAAAATTACTATCAATGGTGATTTCGAAAAAATATGGATCTATTCGATTACAGGACAAAAAATGTACGACGGAAAAAGTAAAGTATTAAACCTTGAAGATTATGCAAAGGGAATATACACCCTAAAAACCCAAAGAGAAGGGGCTTTGCTATCTACTAAAATTATTAAAAAATAACTTTCAGAAATTCAAGAAGAATTTCCTTCAGACTTGCTTATATTTGCTTCGTTTAAATACACAAGCTGATGGACATTAAAAATGCACAAGAAGCCGTAGACCAATGGATTAAAACACACGGCGTTCGTTACTTTAACGAATTGACAAATATGGCACAACTCACTGAAGAAGTGGGAGAAGTTGCACGTATCATAGCCAGACGTTACGGAGAACAAAGCGAGAAAGAAAGTGATAAGGGCAAAGATTTAGGAGAAGAATTGGCAGATGTCGTATTTGTAGTTTTGTGTTTGGCAAATCAAACTGGAATCGACTTACAAAGTGCTTTTGACAAAAAACTAGATCTTAAAACTAAAAGAGATCACGACAGACACCACAACAATAAAAAGCTTATTTAAATGTCAAAAAACATATTAAATATCCCATTTTGGAAATTGGCTCTTCGATATAGTTTGGTATTTATCGTAGTTATAGCTGTACTATTAACAATCATCTCTTTAATAGAAAATGGTAATTTCAACGCAATCAAACAGAGTATCAATGACGGTAGTTGGAAATCATATGCAATCAATAGAATCGTATTAGCAGTTGTATATGGAGTAGCTATGGCATTTTTTAGTAAAAGAAAAGCAAGAAACTTAAACAAGAGATAAGTCAATACTTACACACTCTTAACCTCACAATAAAAAATGAATCAAAAGAAACTTCAAAAATATACTGGTAGTATTGAACAAAGTATTCAAATTACTGGTTCTAAAAGTGAAAGCAACAGATTGCTCATATTGCAGCAACTATATTCAAATTTAAAAATTGAAAACATTTCTAATTCTGATGATTCAAAACTAATGCTTCGTGCCTTGGCCTCAAATGAAAATGAGATCAACATAGGACATGCAGGAACTACAATGCGTTTCTTAACAAGTTTGTTGGCTGCTAAAGAAGGAAGTGAAGTGGTGTTAACTGGGTCTGGGAGAATGAAAGAAAGACCGATACAAATACTGATTGATGCCTTAAGAACCCTAGGAGCTGATATAACTTGTATAGAAAATGAAGGTTTTGCTCCCTTACTCATTAAAGGTAAAAAATTACAAGGAGGTAAAGTAACAATCGATGGAAACGTAAGTAGTCAATATATCTCTTCTTTGTTGTTAATAGCTCCTAGCCTTGAAAAGGGAATAGAATTAGAATTTGAAGGAGCAATTACATCGGTACCTTATATAGAAATGACATTGAGCTTACTAAATAGTATCGGAGTGACTACTGCTTTTGAAGGACAAATTATCAAAGTAAGTCCCCAAAAATCAATAGAAGATAAGACAATTACCGTAGAATCAGATTGGAGTTCTGCTTCGTATTATTATAGTTTGATCGCTTTGAGCAATTCAGGAAAGGTGACTCTTTCTGCGTATAACGAAAAGAGTTTACAAGGAGACTCAGTATTGGCTTCTATTTACAAAGAATTTGGCGTAATTAGTACTTTCGAAAAACATTCTTTAACCTTAGAAAAAGATCCAACTTACGAAAAACCTAAAAATGTATCTTTTGATCTTATCAAAGCTCCTGATATTGCCCAAACCATTGCCGTTACTTGTTTTGGAATGGGGATCTCATGTGATTTATCAGGGTTGCACACATTAAAAATAAAAGAGACAGATCGTTTGGTCGCTCTTGAAACTGAACTTGGAAAACTAGGTGCTGACATATACATCACAGACAAGACACTACATTTAAAAGCTACCAATATCATCAAAGACAATATCGCAATAGACACCTATCAAGACCATAGAATGGCGATGGCTTTTGCTCCTTTATTATTGAAAACAAATATCCTAATCAATGAACCAGAGGTAGTATCTAAATCATACCCAACCTTCTGGAAAGATTTTGAAAACTTTCAATAAATGTACGCTAAGTGTATTGAAAACAAAACGATTCTTTAACATACATTAAAATAAACATGCAATCACTTGACAACGCCTATGCGGATGTCGTATATTTGCAATCATTTTTTAAAACATACAAATGAAATTATCCGCATTCAATTTTGAATTACCTGATGAATTATTAGCAGAATATCCAGCTGAAAACAGAGATGAATCTCGTCTAATGGTTGTAAATCGAAAAGAACAAACAATCGAGCATAGAATGTTTAAAGACATCATCGATTATTTTGACGATGGAGATTTAATGCTGTTAAATGATACCAAAGTATTTCCTGCACGTTTGTATGGTAACAAAGAAAAAACAGGTGCCAGAATTGAAGTGTTTTTATTAAGAGAACTGAACGCTGAAAACAGACTTTGGGATGTTTTGGTTGACCCAGCTCGTAAAATACGTATTGGAAACAAATTGTTTTTTGGAGACGACGAAAGTTTGGTAGCAGAGGTAATAGATAATACTACTTCAAGAGGTAGAACCTTGCGTTTCTTGTTTGACGGTTCTTATGAAGCCTTTAGAGAAAAACTTACTTCTTTGGGTGAAACACCAATTCCAAAATACATCAAAAGAGATGTTGAGGAAAGTGATGCAGAACGTTACCAAACAATTTATGCAAAACACGAAGGTGCCGTCGCTGCACCTACTGCTGGATTGCACTTTTCGAAACATTTAATGAAGCGTCTTGAAATCAAAGGAATTGATTTTGAATCTCTGACTTTACACGTAGGATTGGGGACCTTCAGTCCAGTAGAGGTAGAAGATTTGTCAAAGCACAAAATGGATTCTGAGCAAGTAATTATTTCAGAAGCTACGGCAAAAAAAGTAAATAAAACTCTTGATGCTAAGAGAAGAGTGTGTGCAGTGGGTACTACTGCCATGCGTTCGATTGAGTCTTCAGTATCTGCTAATGCGCGTTTGAATCCATACAATGGTTGGACACATAAATTTATCTTTCCTCCTTACAATTTCAGCATTGCAAATGCTATGATTACAAACTTCCATACACCAAAATCTACTTTGATGATGATGACTGCTGCTTTTGCTGGTTATGATTTGTTGATGAAGGCTTATGAAGAAGCTGTGAAGGAGAAGTACAAATTTTACTCATACGGAGATGCAATGTTGATTATCTAAAATCACTGCACAACAAAGCTATAAAAACCTCTATCTATCAAATGGATAGAGGTTTTTTCAACATAAAAAGTAGGATATATGGAAATAAAGAAGAGAGACATTAGGGCGCTTACTAAAGATGCTTTGAGAACCTTTTTTGTAGAAAATGGAGACAAAGCATTTAGAGGAAACCAAGTCTATGAATGGCTTTGGAATAAATCAGCGCATTCTTTTGACGCTATGACTAACATCTCTCTTTCAACAAGAAACATGCTCGAAAAGCATTTTGTAATCAATCATATAGAGGTAGATAGCATGCAACGTAGCAGTGATGGCACCGTTAAGAATGCTGTAAAACTTCACGATGGGTTAATTGTAGAATCTGTGTTGATTCCTACTGAAAAAAGAACAACTGCATGTGTATCAAGTCAAGTCGGCTGCAGTTTGGATTGTAAATTCTGTGCAACTGCTCGACTGAAACGTATGCGAAACCTAAATCCTGATGAAATTTACGATCAGGTTGCAGCCATCAACCAAGAAAGTTTACTTTATTTCAATCATAAATTATCAAACATTGTCTTTATGGGAATGGGAGAGCCTTTGATGAATTACAAAAATGTACTAGCCTCCATAGAAAAAATAACTTCTCCAGAAGGATTAGGTATGTCTCCGAAAAGAATCACAGTTTCTACCTCCGGGATTCCTAAAATGATCAAAAGACTCGCAGACGATAATGTGAAATTTAACTTGGCTGTATCGTTGCATTCCGCTATTGATGAAGTGCGCACTAAAATTATGCCTTTCAATTCTACCTTCCCACTTGAAGACCTCAAAGATGCCTTGATTTATTGGTACGAAAAAACCCAAAGACAAGTCACCTATGAGTATGTAGTATGGAATGGTATCAACGACAATAAGGAAGCCATCCGAGCGCTTGTGAAATTTTGCAAACACATCCCCTCGAAAGTAAACATTATCGAATACAATCCTATCGATGACGGTGAATTTCAACAAGCTTCTCAAAAAGCGATTAGCGACTATGTAAGCGTTCTTGAAATGAACGATATCGTTGTAAATGTCAGAAGAAGTCGTGGGAAAGATATTGATGCTGCCTGTGGTCAATTGGCAAATAAAACTAGCTAAGAAGAATAGCTTTTTAAAGGCATATTGATTACTTTTGTTAATGAACAACAAACCATGATTCTTTCTACATGAAAGCAGTAGCAGCCATTAAACAACCTATCAAGAATGAAATGGAACTCTTTGAGAGCAAGTTCAAAGAGGCTATGCTTACGAAAGTTCCTTTACTCAACAGAATTACCTATTACATTGTCAAGCGAAAAGGAAAACAAATGCGTCCTATGTTTGTTTTTTTGATTGCTAAAATGGTATCAAATGGTAACTTTAGTGAAAGAACCTACCGTGGTGCATCCGTTATTGAGTTGATTCATACAGCGACACTTGTACACGATGACGTAGTGGATGACAGCAATAGACGACGAGGATTTTTCTCTATAAATGCATTGTGGAAAAACAAAATTGCCGTACTTGTTGGTGATTTTTTACTGTCAAAAGGTCTACTGTTATCAATAGACAACGAGGATTTTGACTTGCTAAAGTTGATATCAGTTGCTGTACGAGAGATGAGTGAGGGAGAATTACTTCAAATTGAAAAAGCGAGAAGACTCGACATCACCGAAGAAGTATATTTTGATATCATACGCCAAAAAACAGCCACATTGATTGCCGCTTGTTGTGCTATTGGTGCTGCCTCTGTAGGTGCCGAAGAAGAGGAAATAAAAAAAATGCATCGCTTGGGAGAACTCATAGGGATTGCTTTTCAAATTAAAGACGACTTATTTGATTATACTGAATCTAACATTGGTAAACCAACAGGTATTGATATCAAAGAGCAAAAAATGACATTGCCGCTGATATACACATTAAACTCTTGCTCAGAGAAGGATAAAAAATGGCTGATAAATTCTGTTAAAAAATACAATACCAACAAAAAAAGAGTCAAGGAAGTAATTGAATTCGTTAAAAACAATGGTGGTATTGAGTATACTACAAACAAGATGATCTCTTACCAACAACAAGCTTTAGAAATTTTAAATAGCTATCCTGATTCTGAATACAAAAACTCTTTACTCACTATGATTAATTACGTAGTCGAGAGAAAAATCTAACTAGCGTTGAGATTCATTAATTCCTCCAATAGATTTCTGCTATTGGATAATCTTGGCACCTTGTGCTGGCCTCCTAATTTTTCCTTAGATTTTAACCAATCGTAAAAGACATTTTTACGAGATACGTGTACTTTTGGGAAGGCCAAAGTCATATCTTTGTAACGCTTAGCCTCATAATCAGAGTTTAAATCCTTTAAAGCAGTGTCTAAATAAGTAGCAAAAGTAGTACTACATTTCGGATTGTTTTTGAATTCTATCAACCATTCATGTCCGCCACTTTTACTTTCTTTCATAAAAACGGGTGCTACCGTGTAATCCAATATTTCAACGTTACATTTTTCACATGCAAATTGTAAAGCCTTTTCAGTGTTTTCAATAATTAACTCTTCACCAAATACATTTATAAAATGTGAAGTCCTTCCAGTTATTTGGATTCTGTATGGATTTAAATTTGTAAACTTTACTGTATCTCCGATCATGTAACGCCACAATCCTGAGTTGGTAGTAATCACAAGCGCATAATTCTTATGCAATTTTACTTCTTTAAGAGGAATCGCCTTGGAATTCTCTCCCAGATATTGATCCATAGGTATAAATTCATAAAAAATACCATAATCCAACATCAATAACATCTCATCGGAATTGTTTTGATCCTGAATAGCGAAAAAACCTTCGGATGCATTATAGGTTTCATAATATTTAAAACGATCACTAGGAATCAATTTTTTATACTGCTCTCGATAAGGAGTAAAATTAACCCCACCATGAAAATATACTTGTAAGTTTGGCCATACCTCGAGAATATTTTCTTTTCCTGTCACCTCGAGTACTTTATTTAACAGCACGAGCATCCAAGAAGGAACTCCTGCCAAACTTGTGATATCTTCATCTATGGTCTCAGCCACGATGGCGTCCATCTTGGCTTCCCATTCACACATCAATGCGGTCTTCTGCTTTGGTGCACTACTCAAATCTGCCCAAAAAGGCATGTTTTCAATTATGATTGCAGATAAATCACCAAAATAAGTGTCGTTGTCCTCATATATCGAACTACTCCCTCCCAAACGTAAACTTTTTCCTGAAAACAAATCAGCAGAAGGATTGTTATGAAAAAATAGAGAAAGCATGTCCTTACCAACATTGATATGACATTCGTCAATAGTCTCATTACTTACAGGAATAAACTTACTCTTTGAATTAGTTGTTCCGCTCGACTTGGCAAACCATTTAATCGGTGTGGGCCAAAAGACATTTTGAGTTCCTTTGCGAGTCTTCTCAAAAAAAGGAGCTATCGTTTCGTAAGTCACTAGAGGTACATTATTGGCAAAATCCTCATAAGTTTTTATCTCAGAAAAACAATATCTAACACCTAACTCAGTGTCTTTTGCAGTGTTCAACAAATTAAAAAGTAATTCGTTTTGCACCTCTGTTGGATATTTTAAAAAAAGTTCTAATTGATGTTTTCTTTTCTTTAAAAACCAAGAAATAATAGAATTGACAAATAATAATTTCATCGTGTGCTATTTGATTGTAAAATTTAATAACTAAAACGCATCACATCACCCTACTCTTTTCTTTTACAATATATAAAAAATTAAGTAACAACAAATACAGCGTCAATGAATGATTGATTAAAAATGTATTAATATTTCATCATGAAAATAAGCATGTATTGAATGCAAAATAGTATTTTTACATAGCTTCTTTTGAAAAAATATTATATACTATCTCCAATGGAATACCAAGGCGTCCTACAAAAAATGAATACGGAAAACGGTGAAACAATTCAGTATTACCTAGAGTTTGAACATGATTTTATTAACTTAAATCAAGTGATTGGAAAGAAGGTAGGGATCAGATTTGAAAAATTCCAATGTGTAAGTTGTTCAAAAAACAAAAAAATATTTCGTCAAGGATTTTGTTATGATTGTTTTTACGAACAACCTCAGGCTGGAGAATGGATTCTAAAACCTGAATTAAGTACTGCACATCTCGGAATTGAAGATAGAGATTTAGAATACGAAAAAGCGGTTCAATTGAAACCTCACATTGTATATCTAGCATTGTCTAGTGATGTCAAAGTAGGAGTAACTAGAAAAACCCAGGTACCTACACGTTGGATAGATCAAGGAGCCAATCAAGCACTTGCTATTTTAGAAGTTCCAAATAGGTATCTTGCCGGTATTGCAGAAGTTGCATTAAAAAAGTATGTGAGTGACAAAACAAGCTGGCAAAAAATGCTGAAAAATGAGGTAGTACAAATGGATCTAAAAGAGAAACTTGCCGAACTGATCGATAATTTACCAAAGGAAGTATTACCTTATTTAAAAGGTACTGATGAACCTATCTACAATCTATCGTATCCAATAGACAGGTATCCGAGCAAAGTAAAAAGCTTAAATATTGTGACAAAACAGGAATACGAAGGAATCTTACAGGGAATCAAAGGTCAATACTTGATTTTTGATGACGATACCGTTTTCAACGTGAGAAATAATGAAGGGATTGTGGTAACACTGACCATTGATAACAATACCAAAAATAACGAAGTACTATCACTAAGCTGAAAAAAAGTGGAGCATCAATTTAGAACACCAATCCAACGACTGCAAAAGCCTAATGAAGAAAACTGTATTGACTACGGTTCAAATATTGTAATGATTGGTTCATGTTTTTCTGAAAACATAGGTGATAAATTGAGCTATTATAAATTTGACACACTCACAAATCCATATGGAGTGCTCTTTCACCCTGCTGCGATTGAGAGATTAGTTTCTGATTGCTTGACACAGAGAATATATAAAAAAGAAGATCTCATATTTCACAATGAAAAATGGCATAGTTTTAACCATCATTCAGATTTCTCAAACAAAGAAGCGAATGATGTATTGACTTCTATCAATACCAAGATTCAAGATACTCGAAAAAAAATAGAGACTTCTAGTCATATTATTTTAACATTGGGAACCGCATGGGTATACAAAGAAAACAGCACTGGAAAAATTGTAGCAAACTGCCATAAAATACCTCAAAAGAAATTCGAAAAAAAACTGTTGAGTTTCAATGAAATTTGTGAACATCTCCAAAATATTATCACACAAATAAATGAATTGAATCCTCGTACACAAATTATTTTTACACTCAGCCCTATACGACACATTAAAGACGGAATCCAAGAGAATAGTCTCAGTAAAGCGTTGCTTTTAGCAGCCATACACAAAACTAAAAATATGAGATGCCACTATTTCCCAGCTTATGAAATACTCATGGATGACTTGAGAGATTATCGTTTCTACAAAGAAGATATGATTCACCCTAGCCAAGTTGCCATTGACTATATTTGGGAACTATTCAACAATACATGGATTTCTCAAAAAACAAAAGAATTGCAAAAGGAAATCCAAACCATTCAAACAGGTTTGGCACACAGACCATTTGATATACATTCGGATGCTCATCAAATTTTTTTGGAACGTTTGCAAATCAAAATAAAAACAATAGAAAAAAAATATGGAATTTACTTTTAATTCTCTGTGTTAACCATCTACAAAAAAACTATATTTACAGCATAAGAGTTGAGGCATGAATGTTACTAAAATAATTACTGGACTTTTGATGGGTTTATTGATAGGAATTTTGATAAGTTCTTATTTTGTAAACGATTACACATTTGACAAAATAGTGTATACAAAAATCACTTTAAGTGCCATGATAACAGGTATTATATCAGGTATTTATGCACATAAAACCACAAAAGAGCTAAACATTTTCTTGGGTTCTATTTTTATTGGAGTAGTCGTGTTTTATGTGAAATTTCTAATAACTGGACACGATTTTGACCCCGTTAATATGGGGATGTTAACTGGAGCAATTATAGGCTTTGTTTTCTT
>JBMZVD010000034.1:0-23018 GCA_049625305.1 Flavicella sp. | reverse complement strand
TACTGTAGTAACCAAACTTTGTAAGTCTATACTGTCACCATTGCAAATACTGGTATTTGTAGTGTTTATTGTTGGATTAGGGTTGACTGTAATAATTACTTTTTCAATAGTAGAACAGTTTTCAGAGGATGTTGCTTTTGCAAAATAGTCTTCAGTTGTACTAGGACTTATGTTGGTATTTACAATCAGATTGGATTCGCTCTGAGCATCTGCTAGGTTGTTGTAGAATGCTAAACTTGTTGCACCTACTGTAGTAACCAAACTTTGTAAGTCTATACTGTCACCATTGCAAATACTAGTATTTGTAGTGTTGATTGTTGGATTTGGTTTTACTGTAACACTCACTTTTCGAATTGTAGAACAATTTTCAGAGGATGTTGCTTTTACAAAATAGTCAGAAGTCACCACTGGGCTTATATTGGTATTTACAATCGGATTGGATTCGCCCTGAGCATCTACTAGGTTGTTGTAGAATGTTATATTTGTTGCGCCTACTGTAGTAACCAAACTTTGCAAGTCTATACTGTCACCATTGCAAATATTACTATTTGTAGTGTTGATTATTGGATTTGGGTTGACTGTAACAATTACTTTTTCAATAGTAGAACAGTTTTCAAAGGATATTGCTTTTACAAAATAGACAGAAGTTATAGTTGGGCTTATATTGGTATTTACAATCGGATTGGATCCGCTCTGAGCATCTGTTAGGTTGTTGTAGAAAATTAAACTCATTAAACTAGTAGGTGTAACCAAACTTTGCAAGTCTATGCTGTCACCATTGCAAATGCTAGTGTTATTAGTGTTTATGGTTGGACTTGGTTTAATCGTGATGGATATTTTGCCAACATTACTACTACAATTTTCAGAGGATGTTGCTATTACAAAGTAGTCAGAAGTTACAGTTGGACTTACATTGGTATTTACAATCGGATTGGATTCGCTCTGAGCATCTGCGAGGTTGTTGTAGAATTTTAAACTTTTAGCACCTATAGTAGTAACTAAACTTTGAAGGTTTATAGACTCTCCTTCACAAATACTAACATCATTTGTTATGATTGTTGGTTTACTTTTGACTGTAATACTTAATTTTGTTATGGCAGAACAATTTTCAGAGGATGTTGCTTTTACAAAATAGTCAGAAGTTACAGTTGGGCTTATATTGGTATTTACAATCGGATTGGATTCGTTTTCAGCATCTGATAGGTTGTTGTAGAATGTTATATTTGTTGCGCCAATAGAATAAACCAAACTTATCAAGTCAATGCTGTCACCATTGCAAATACTAGTATTTGTTTTGCTTATTATTGGATTTGGGTTGACTGTAACACTTACTTTTTCAATCGTAGAACAGTTTTCAGAGGATGTTGCTTTTATAAAATACTCTTTAGTTGTTATAGGACTTATATTGGTATTTGCAATTGGATTTGATTCGCTTTCAGCATCTGATAGATTGTTGAAGTATGCTACGCTCGATGCACCACTTAAAGATGTAACCAAACTTTGCAAGTCTATACTATCACCTTTGCAAATGCTAGTGTCACTAGTGATTATAATTGGGTTCGGTTTAATTGTGATGGTTATTTTTTCGACTGTACTACTACAGTTTTCAGAGGATGTTGCTTTTACAAAATAGTCTTCAGTTGCACTAGGACTTATATTGTTATTCAAAATTGGATTAGATTCGCTATGAGCATCTGATAGATTGTTGTAGAATACTAAACTTGTTGCACCTACAGTAGTAACTAAACTTTGAAGGTTTATGCTATCTCCTTCACAAATACTAGCATCTTTTGTGCTTACTGTTGGACTGTTATTTACAGTGATTTTGATAATTCCAACGATAGTCTTACAGTTTTCAGCACTAGTTCCTTTAACAAAATAATTTTTAGTTTTTATTGGACTTATATTTGTATTTGTAATTGGATTAGTTTCGCTCTGTGCATCTGATAGGTTGTAGTAGAATGCCAAACTTGTTGTATCAACTGATGTAACTAAACTCTGAAGTTCTATGCTGTCACCTTCGCAAATACTAGTTTCACTAATACCAATTGTTGGATTAAGGTAGGTTGTAATGGATATTTTTTTGACTGTGCTACTACATTTTTCAGGACTAGTCCCTCTAACGAAATAGTCAGTATCATTAGAAGGTGCAACAGTTGTATTTACAATCGAATTGTTTTCATTCTGAGCATCTGTTAGGTTGTTGTAAAACATCAAACTCATTGTGCCTGTATACGTCACCAAACTTTGAAGGTCAATACTGTCACCTTCACAAATACTGGTATCTGTTGTCGTGATAATTGGATTGTTATTTACCGTAATTTTTATCGTTACAACTGTACTTACACAATTATCACTACTTGTTCCTCTAACAAAATAATCAGTATCATTTGAAGGTGCTACTGTCGTATTTGCAATCGGATTATTTTCATTCTGGGCATCTGTTAGGTTGTTGTAAAACACCAAGCTCGTTGTGCTTGTAAATGTTACCAAACTTTGAAGATCCATACTGTCTCCTTCACAAATACTAGTATCTGTTGTCGTGATAATTGGACTATTATCGACAGTGATTTTGATCGATTCAACAGCACTTACACAATTATCACTGTTAGTTCCTCTAACAAAATAGTCAGTATCAATAGAGGGGGCAACAGTCGTATTTGTAATTGGATTATTTTCATTTTGAGCATCTGTTAAGTTGTTGTAAAACATCATACTCATTACGCCTGTGTAAGTCACCAAACTTTGAAGATCTATACTGTCACCTTCACAAATACTAGTATCAGTTGTCGTGATAATTGGATTGTTATTTACCGTAATTTTTATCGTTTCTACTGTACTTGCACATTTATCACTACTAGTTCCTCCAACAAAATAGTCAGTATCAATAGAAGGTGCAACAGTCGTATTTGTAATTGGATTGTTTTCATTCTGAGCATCTACTAGGTTACTGTAAAACAACAAGCCCGTTGTACCTGTAAAAGTCACCAAACTTTGAAGATCTATACCGTCGCCATTACAAATGCTAGCATCTGTTGTCGTGATAATTGGACTCATATTAACAGTAATTTTAATTGATTCAACAGTACTTGTACAATTATCGCTGTTAGTTGCTCTAACAAAATAGTCAGTTTCAATAGAGGGTGCAACAGTCGTATTTGCAATTGGATTGATTTCATCCTGAGCTTCTGTTAGGTTGTTGTAAAACACCAAGCTCATCGCACCTGTATAGGGCACTAAACTGTTATAGGTCACTAAACTTTGAAGGTCTATACTGTCACCTTCACAAATACTAGTATCTGTTGTCGTGATAGTTGGACTGTCATTGACAGTGATACTTACTTTTTCAATTGTAGAACAGTTTTCAGAGGATGTTGCTTTTACAAAATAATGTGTATTTACAGTAGGAGATACAATCGTTGTACTCAAGTCGTTGATATTGTTTTCGGCATCTTCAGGTGTAAGATAATAACTTAGAGGCGAATCAGGTAGCGCACTTGTGAGTTCATTGAGGTCTATACTTTCTCCAAGACAAATAGTTACGGGTTCTACATCGATAGCAATACTTTTATTAACCTTCAAAGTTATGGTTTGACTATATTCAGGACAACTATTTCCAGGTCTTGTCATAATAGCTATATACATTAATCCGTCCATAGTTTCGGTAGCTCTTTTAAACTTAAGTGTATTGGTATCAGTATCTATGTAGCCTTCGATAGTGGAGGTGTCATACCAATAAAATCCATCTCTACTCATAAGCCACTGCCACTGAATTTCAGATGAATTTGCCTGTATGGTAAGACTAAAATCTTTAGTCTCGCATACCTCAACGTTCGTATCTTGAGTAATAATTTCAATAGGTGCACTGATTGTATAATTTTCGTTAGGAGTTGTATAGCCATTAGACCCTGATGTTACAATCCCATTGTTGTCAGTCTGTAGAATGAATCCACCTAGCAAATCATTGCCATTAGAGTCTGTAAAACCTGCTTCTGTAACATCGTTACACCCATCTGCATCACTGTCTAGTTCAACAGCGTTGTATTTTCCGTCCCCATCGGAATCTGCCAAGTTGTAATTTATTGTACCACTATCTACACTAGTCTCGAGGTTATCTAAAAGCCCATTGGTTCCAAAATCGAAAGGAAGACCATCCAATACACCATCAAAGTTCCCATCTAATCCATCAGAGCCACTTTCTATAAC
Source organism: Flavicella sp. (assembly GCA_049625305.1). Taxonomy (GTDB): domain Bacteria; phylum Bacteroidota; class Bacteroidia; order Flavobacteriales; family Flavobacteriaceae; genus Flavicella. Next base: position 18,812 of record JBMZVD010000034.1, on the reverse strand, counting down.
ATCGTAAATTCCATCATTATCACTGTCGAGATCTTGATAGTTGGGGGAAGCATCATTGTCATTATCTCTTGGCGGGGCTACAGGATTAAATATATCGTACATTCCATCTTGATTAGTGTCAGTGGTATTGATAGTGTAATTTTTACTACCGATATTTTCTGTTAGGTCAAGTATTCCGTCATTGTCAGAATCTATATCAAATTCGTTAATTATTGAGTCTCCATCAAAATCAATTCCAACACAACTTGTTTTTAGTTGGAGGGTCACTCTATTATTTTTTTCGTCTGAATTGTTTTGGTATTTTATTTCAAATGTTGAAACGTCATTCGCATTGATGCTAAAAGTGCCGGTTCCAAAATTTAAAGCGGGTGAATTTAACACAAAACGAATGTCAAATGAGGAGAAAAATACAACCCCACTTTCGTAAATCCCATCATAATTTGTATCAATCAATAGTTGGTTGTCAGGATTGTAAATCGTTGCTGTTTTGTCGATTGGAACTTTGATTGAAAACTTTTCATCGTTACTGAGCAGTGCATCATCTATAAAACTTGAGCTTGGGTAGCTTAAACGCACAGAAAGTGGCTTGTTAAAGTAGGTTTTATAACTGACACTATTTTTTACACCACTAGGAACACTCATCACAAACCTCCCGTCATCTTCCCCAAGAAAAGAAGGAGCGTAGATGTCGTTTTCAGTAGTCATAATTCCGGTAAAATCATTGCTTATTTCAGGAAAACTTCCAAAATTTGAATCCTTTAAAGGAAATTCTAATGGACTACCTCCTTCGGTACAATTCGAAATACCATCATTGTCATTGTCAATATCAATTGCATCAGGAATTCCATCATCGTCTATATCTGGAGCACAATTACTGACTGGGATTTCGTCAGAACGAATGGAAGAAGCACTACAAGAGATACTTCCTTCTACATAGTAGTTACCAGGCTCTGTAGGCACATAAAACGGTTCATTTTCTCCCAATATAGCAACTCCATCTTTATACCATTGGTAATTCTCAAAGGGGGTAATGCTCGTGGTTCTCAATGTGAGATTAGGAATGCAAATATTGGAGATGGTAATCGGAGTTTCTAGAAAGATTTCGGGTCTGTATGGAAAACCTGAATAATATCCTCCAAAGGCAGCATTGTTATTCGTACCAAATGCAGCAACATATACTTGACTGTCTGAAATAACAGATACATTTTCGTCTAAACCTTCTATTAAATAGGTTTCAAAATCTTCATTACCTTGTACTGAATTTGGACCTATAACATCAATATTACCCCCTAAATTATTTATCGGAACTCCATTGATTTGAATGTTTGCGTTTTTTTCTGTTAATATACTCATCCCTCCCGTAAAAACTTTATCACCCACTTTGTCAATAAAAGGTATGTTGTCTACTTTTTCTGGAGTTTCGCAATTGATAGGAGGTACAAAAAACAAGCCTTGGTTTGCTGAATTTACTTGACCTCCAACAGATTGATAAGCATAGACATCTTTGGAAGTTCGAATATACATATTGGCTCCTGCCGAAGAGTTACTGTAGTTGTTTCCCTCAACAACAAAATAATCACCTCTGTTGATATTTGCTATTGGGGAAGTGCTTCCATTGACATATATAGATGTAAAGTTTTCATGAGCCACAATGATTGCATTTTCCATGTCATTTGTTCCATAAGCTCTTGTGAATACATATTCGTTTCCAATTCTTTCAATGGGTACTATTTGATCGAATCCATAATCTCTTCCATTACCTTCAGTCGTGTTTGAACCATTGGCTGACCCACAAGTGACTACTATGTTTTTGTCAGATTTAATAAGGGTTCCTATCAAAGCATCTCTGTTCTGAGGTGTGTTATTACTAATTTTAACGGCTAAAACATAACTTTCTCTGTTGTTTAGATTTATTGAAATGGGGGCGTTTCCTGAATTGTTGTAATCATTGATGTATTGAATGTTATCTCCGAGGTTATTCAATGTAACTGTAGTGTTATTTTCTGTAGCAATAATCGATATAAAACTCAATGAAGATGGTGGCTGACGAAGGTTGTCAAAGGCACCTGCCCTAAACTCTTTCCCCAAACCTGCCAAACCTTTACTAACCATAGCCCCTGCTTGCGCACCATCTCCACCATTCATCTTAACAGTCACACTGACCAAATCTTTTGCTTCGATGATATATCCTTTGTTATTGTAGGTATTATTTGTTGTTTCATTGCCAACGAACAGAGGGGTGTTGATTCCGTAACCTACATAATATCTATAGGGAGAAGAATTGCTTACCGTGTATTCGTAGGTCGCTCCACCAATTTCTTGAATTTCAAATGAAACAGGTGTTGTACTGGGGGTTGAAATGTACAAGTATTGGTCCAAGGGAAGTCCATTCGAACTTTCATGACTTGTCAAAGGGGGGATGTAGTGTGTTTTGCTAAATTGTGCCTGTAGTTTTACACTTTGAAGCAATACAAACACCAACATACAAAGGTATATGTGTTTATAATTGATACGCATTCTGAATCATTTCTATTCAGGGGTAGCGTTCTATAATTTGGGTAGTATTTTACAAAGGTGTATTCGAAATTTTCAATGCACCAAATTAGGGTATATCTTAAAGATATAAAAAAAAAAGGTAAACCTACTTTATTATCGATGAATTACCAAAATTTTGTAAAACTCATTTTTAGATGTATTGTTCTTTTTTTTGAGGAATACTTGTTAAATTTGTGTATGGATGAAAAATTGATTTCAAAGAAAAAACCAAGTTTCCCTATAAGTAGCATGCTTGAAAGCTATCTGACAAAATACAGTAGAAACGTTATGATGCCTGTGTTTTATGACGATTTATTACGCTATGCAGGAGCTGTAGAAGTGTATGATAAGTCCGGTAAAGACACGCTTTGGATACGTGTTTATTATGCTGAATACGACCGAAACGATATTGATTTTTCATTAAAAAAAATTTACACCATTTTGCATGCAGATGGTAGTGACGAATCCATTCCTTTTTTAAATGTGGATGCTATTGACTATTGTACCTTCGGTAATTCCAAACCTTTTCGTGTAAAGATTCGTAATATTTTGAACGATAATTATATGTATATGTACATAAAAAAAGCAGATGCATCTCGAGTGTTTGGTTTGGAGTTGGAACATCTACTTTCACCGGATAGAATCAATTTTTTAGTATACAAAGATACTTTGGTAGAAGAACATATTCAAGGGATTCCTGGCGATGTTTTTATCAATCAAGGCTACAAAGAATTTGCATCTAAAGATCAAAAGCAGTTGTCAAAAGAATTTGTGAAATTCAACGAACGTTGTATCATAAGGTTATTGGGAGATATGCGTTCTTATAATTATGTGATTGTGCCAACTCATGATTTCGACCAAGTGCAGTATCGAATACGTGCTATTGACTTTGACCAGCAATCTTATGAAGGTACTTTTAAGGTTTACATGCCTCAATTTTTAAAAGAAAACAACCTCTATGTACAAATGGTGGGTGAAAATTTGCAAGAAGCGTCTATCAACCAATATAAGATTGAAGAAAGATCTGCCATTTCAAAGCGAATTATTCGTGCATACCCAAGAGTTATGGCATTGCTCGATTGCATGTCGGAAACATCAATCTCTTCACCCGAAAAAATCCAAAGGCTAAAATTGGACTTGTTCGATTACACCAAAGATGTACGTTTTAAAAAGTGCAACAGTATGGGAGAATTGTTGAGAACGGCATTTGATTTTGTGGTTAAGAATTACGAAAACGTGAATCAATATGTCATTCACTCTAATGAGGACGAATCATAAAATCAATACCTAGAATTCAATTCGATGAATTTTGGTATAAAATGGCAAATTTAATGGAGGAAGCATCAAAAATTAGTAATTGTCAAAGTCGATGTCGTCGATATTTTCAAAACTGTCAAAACCGTCAGGATTTCCAAATCCATCCAAACCATAGGGATCTTCGTCATTTGTAACGGCATCAGCCTTGAACTCTTTTTCTGGAGCTTCCTCTGGAACATCACCGATGGATAAAATTATTTTTGGAAGTGCACCTTCAACAGTTATATTTGTCTCAATCAATTCAACAAAGAAGGTCCACATATTTAAAAAGTCATATACATAAATCAGTTTCTCACCAATGTCCTCGATATTTTGATCGATACTTGTAGTTTTCATTGAAAGAGCATTTGGACTATCGTCCATTGAGATTAAAGGTATTTCTTCGCCTTGGTTCCAGTCATCATCTGTTCTGTAGAATGAGGCCATCTGTTGCCCATTAAAGCCAAATGCTTGTGTGATTGTGTTGTGTAAATCTTCCAATGTTTTAGATCCTTCGATGGCTATTGTTCGAATGACATCTTGCTTGATATCTAAGACTACTCTGATTTTGTAGATCATACCTTTTGACTTTTTTAATGTTTTACAAAATTACTCTTTCAATCATAAGATGTCAAGGTTTTTTGAAGCTTATTTTTAAGGCATACTTATTTTATAACATATAAACACTTAATTGTTACAATCCTCAGATTTCTAAAAAAAATTACCTGTTATGCATGTGAACATATGAAGAGGAAGTCGTATTTTTACAATCCAATTGAAAGAAATGGAAAAATCAAAATTATTAGAATTTATCAATAGTATTTCAAAGAACACTTTGATGGAAACATTGGGTATCACTTATACTGATGTAGGGGACGATTACTTAGTAGCTACCATGGAGGTCAATTCAAAAGTACACCAGCCAATGGGTTTATTACACGGAGGAGCATCGGTTGCTTTGGCGGAAAGTGTGGGGAGTGCTGCTTCGCATTTATTGATAGATACCAAATCTTTTGACATAAAAGGCATTGAAATTACTGCCAACCATTTAAAAAGTGTAGCGAGTGGTTTGGTGACTGCCAAGGCTAGCCTGATACACAAGGGCAAAACGACACATTTGTGGAAAATAGAAACGTTCAATGGCGAAGGACAATTGATTTCTTTTTGCAAATTAACTAACATTGTTTTGCCTAAGAAAGACAAAGGAGTAACTGCAAAATAAAGGTCTTTTGATAGCATTTTCCGACTTTTTAGATAAAATTGCTTTTGCATACGAGCAAAACCTCCCTTTTGTTGCGTATCGTGAACCGAATGAAACAAAACTGACTGCTTTTTTTCAAGAGGATGATAAGTTACATTTGGTTGATAACTTTGACACACGAGGATTTGTTTTTGCTCCTTTTGACGCTAAGGACACTACTGTTTTGATTCCTGATACAGGTGAGGTTCTAACCAATTTTGAAGCAGAATCCATTGATTCAACTTCTCAATCAAATGTTTTTGCAGAGGCTTCTGAATCAAGAGAAGCGCATATCAATTTAGTCAATGAAGCCAAAGCATATTTGATCGAAAATTCACTGCCAAAAGTTGTTATTGCACGATCGAAAACCATTCCTATTCGACACTTTGATTTGATACAGACTTTTTACCGTATGCTTTCAAAATACCTTGCTGCAACGGTTTATGTTTGGTACCATCCTAAAGTAGGATTGTGGATGGGAGCAACTCCTGAAATGTTGGCCACCTTACAGGGTAAGTGTTTTAAAACTATGTCTTTGGCCGGAACGCAAATGTTTCAGGGGACTATGGAGGTACAGTGGAAATCTAAGGAAAGAGAAGAGCAACAATTGGTGACGGATTATGTATTGTCCAAACTGAAAGACAAAACGGAGTTTTTAGAGTCGGGAAATCCCTACACCGTCAGAGCGGGTAGCTTGTTGCATTTACGAACAGACATCCAGGGAGAGCTTTCAGAGGGGATGGACTTACAACGTCTTTTGAATACTGTACACCCTACACCTGCTGTCTGTGGCTATCCAACAGACAAGGCCAAATCATTTATTTTAGAGAAAGAGCAATTTGACCGTTCTTTTTACACGGGCTATTTTGGAAGATTACACCCTACTCAAAAAACTACTTTTTATGTCAACCTACGTTGCATGCAAATTCTTTCTAAGCAGAAAGCACGTGTTTATGTTGGCGGGGGGATAACTCAAAAAAGCAATGCACAACTTGAATGGGAAGAAACAGTTGCTAAGTGCAAAACCATGGAAGCAGTTTTTTAGTGTTTTTTCCGAATGATTTCTAAACTTTAGTGTTTTCTTAGGAGAAGTGAGTCGTGATTTATTCGTATTTTTGTAGCAGTAAAATTAGGTCAAAACTTTAGTTTTGAACTTCTAAAAGATACGTTTCTGTTGCATAGTTCACATATATTTCCCCAAAATTCACTTGCTCAATTGGTCATCGCTACCTGTGTTGCTTTTGACATTGACAATGTAGTAATATCGCCTGGATCACGAAATGCCCCTCTGACGATTGGTTTTACATCACATCCAGCTATAAAGACATACAGTATTGTTGACGAACGCGTTGCGGCTTTTGTGGGACTGGGAATGGCGCAGCAAAAACGTAAACCTGTGGTACTTGTCTGTACTTCTGGATCAGCCTTGCTAAACTACTATCCAGCAATTGCTGAAGCTTTTTATAGTGACATTCCATTAGTGGTAGTTTCTGCTGACAGACCCGAATATTTGATTGATATTGGCGATGGACAAACCATCAGACAAACTGGAGTTTTTGAAAAACATTCACATTGTGATGTGAACTTGCAAGAAACAAATAAAAAGGATCACCATGCGCTCTTAAAAAAGGCTTTGAGTACTGCGATTCATAAAAGAGGTCCTGTACACATCAATGTGCCTTTTGACGAACCTTTGTACAAAACTACTACTGAAATAATAAGCGTTGAGATAGAGCCACATCTTAAGATGGCTCCGGATTACAATTCGGAAACACCTTTGGAACTATCTTTTTTAGAACCCTTTGCCGATCAGTGGAATACAGCGACAAAAAAGATAGTATTGGTGGGATGCCACTTTCCTTCAGAATTGCTCAAAAAACAGTTAGAACACCTTTTGAAAGACCCTTCTGTGTTGGTTTTTGTGGAAAATACCTCGAATTTTATTCACGAAAAGGCGGTATATGCAATTGATCAATTGTTGTTTCCTTTTGATGAGAAAGACAAGGAAGCCTTGCAACCTGAGATAGTACTTTCTTTGGGAGGCTTGGTGGTTTCGAAACGTGTCAAACAGTATTTGAGAAAGTACAAGCCCAATGCCCATTGGCATATAGATTCTAATAAGGGCCTGGATACTTTTCTGTGCATGAGCCAACATTTTAGTATCTCTCCTCAACTTTTTTTTAGTCAGTTTTTCTTTTTGACGAAACCCAATAATAGTAGCTACCAAACTGATTGGATGGCAGTCAAACTAGACCGTGAAAGAAAACACCAAAACTATCTTAAGGACTTGTCTTTTTCTGACTTAAAAGTACACCAGACAGTTTTACAATCGCTTCCGAACAACCTAATTTTACAATTAGGAAATAGTTCTGTTGTTCGTTATGCACAGTTTTTTAAATCCAATCCGACACATGAGATTTTTTGCAACAGAGGTACGAGTGGTATTGATGGTAGCACATCTACTGCCATTGGCGCAGCCATGACTACAAAAAAACAGACGGTTTTTATAACAGGTGATGTCAGTTTTTTCTACGATAGCAATGCCTTGTGGAATGGCTATATTCCAAATAATTTCCGCATCATTTTAATCAACAACAATGGAGGAGGGATCTTTAAGTTCATTCCGGGGCCATCTGAGAGTAGTGCTTTGCCGTATTTTGAAACACCTCACGGATTGAATGCTTCACAACTTTGTGAGATGCATGGGTTTGCTTATCAATCAGTTTCAGATGAGGAAACTTTGCAGTCCGTACTTCTTGATTTTTTTGAAAATGGTGACAAACCAAAATTATTGGAAGTTCATACACCCTCAGATCTCAACGACGACGTATTAAAACAATATTTTAAAAGCTTATAATCTGAATAAGATTGTATCTTTGACAAAAATTAGAACTGTATGGATTTTGAAATAGGAGAAAAGGTCGATTTGATCATCGGTAGATTTACACATGTAGGAATCAGTGTTTTGGTAAACGAAACTGAAGAAGGGATGCTCTATAAAAACGAAGTCTACCAAAAAGTTAGAGAAGGTCAAAAATTGACAGGCTATGTAAAGTTCATTCGTGAAGACGGCAAACTTGATATCTCCTTGCAGCCCATTGGTTTTTTGAATAAAATAGGTGAAAATGAATCCTATATAATGGAACGTCTGAAAGTTTCTGAGGGTGGTTTTTTGGGACTGAATGACAAAAGTAGTCCTGACGATATAAAATACCATCTTAAAATGAGTAAAAAATCTTTCAAAAGTGCCATCGGAGGCTTGTATAAAGCCAAGTTAATTGTGATTTCAGAGAAAGGAATTCATTTGACAGGAGAACACGTATAGATTTCTTGTTGGTACAGCTTTAAAACCTGCTTTTAATCGCCTTAGGGTTTTACTTTTTTTTAATTTACAGTGTCTATGAAAAGGCAACTGTATTACATTCCATTACATCTAGTTTTAGCCTATAGTTTAGGGCTTTTTTTTGTGTATTACACGGACATTCGTTTTCCTATATATCCAATTGTTTTTTTGGTATTGAGTGGGTTAGTTCTTCTTCGATTTTACGTACGTTTGATTTATGTTTTATGGACAACAGCTTTTTGTTGGGGAATGTTGGTAATGCTGCTATACCTGCTACCAAGAGTAAGTGGAATAGGGGAGGCAAAGTATCACAAACTTCAACTTCTATCCTCCTTATACACGAACAGTGATATCTCAGCTTATCGAGCCAAATTACTTGTTGATACTTCTCATTTATATTCTGAGACGATTGAACTGCACATTCAAAAAGACAGTACGAATACTTTGTCTAAAGAATACTTATTGCCCGGTGATGAGATTGAAGGGTTTGGTTCTTTACACGAGATACAAACGTCTAAAAATCCTTTTGGCTTTGACTATAAAAATTACCTTCGCTCTCAAAATATTCACCGAAGTCTCTATTTTAAAAAAGGTCGATGGAAGTTGCTAGCAAGCAAATCGTTTGTCCCAAGACGCAGTGTATACCAACTACAGCAATATTTGATACAACGTTTGCAAATTACAATTGATGACCCACAAGTACTTGGATTTTCGTTAGCATTTCTTCTCGGAGAACGAGGTTATATTTCAAAGGAGCTAAAGACTGATTTTAAAAAAGTAGGCTTGATGCATGTCTTAGCCATTTCAGGGTTGCACATAGGAATACTTATTTTATTGTTACGTTTTATTGGCAGACCACTATCTGTTTTTAAGCACGCCAAATTAATTGAATTTGTGGTAATAAACCTTTTTTTGATTCTATATGCAATGATAACAGGTCTGAGTGCCTCTGTTCTTCGAGCAGTTAGTATGTATGTTTTTGTTGCAATCGGTCTTTTGTGGAAAAATCAAATTCCATTGCTAAACGCTGTAATAGCTTCTGCTTTGTTATTGACAAGCATCGATCCTTTTTGTGTTTTTAGTATTGGTTTTCAGCTGAGTTATGTTGCAGTTTTATCAATTGTTATAATACAACCTAAACTGCTGAGCTATTGGCAACCCAAACACCCTATTCTTAATTATTTTTGGCAACTGACTACAGTTTCTATAGCTGCTCAGTTGGGTGTTTTACCCTTGTCTCTATATTATTTTCACCAATTTTCAGGCTTGTTTTTACTGAGCAATCTACTTGTAATGCCATTTGTAGGGATAGTATTTAGTTGGGGATTGTTTTTGTTGATGTTGTCCTTATTTGAATGTACACCTCGATTTTTTGTCGATGCCTATTGTTATCTGATACGTAAGTTACATGACCTTATTTATTTTTTGGGGAAAAATAACAGCCTGCTCTATGAGTCTGTTTATTTCTCTGAAGTGCTTGTGTTTACAAGTTATCTATGTATCATGGCTTTTACAGTTTTCTTATATTTTAAAAGTAGCAAAGCTGTTAAGATTTTCTTTATCAGCATACTCTTGTTGCAAACCACCTGTTATTACGAAAAAAACAAAAGAATCAAACTGGAGCAATTGGTTGTTTTTCACGAATACAAAAATTCGCTAATCGTTCATTCTAAAGGAGGTATTAGTAAGGCATGGGGAGGTTTCTCGGAGCGTAGCCAACAAAATCTTAAAAATTATTGTGTTGCGCTGGGTCATGATATTCCAAAAATAAATAGTGAGCTTCCTATGGTTTTTGGATTGGGGTCTAAAATTGTTTTACGAGTTGATGCCACAGGTATTTACAAATTACCATATCTAGAAGATCCTTATATTTTGTTAACAGATACTCCAAAAATTAATCTTGAACGATTACTGCTAATACTTTGTCCGAAAGCGATCATTGCAGACGGTACGAATACAAAGTTTTACCGTCAAAAATGGGCAGCTACCTGTGCCAAATATGGAGTGAAATTCTATGATACGTATACAAACGGAGCTTTTATTTTGTAACAATATTTTGTGTTGATTGGTTGAAATTTATTGGTATAGCAAAACCTATTGGCATAAAAAAAGCCCTTACGAAACCGTAAGAGCTTTTTTATATTATTGTATTACAACTCCATACTGTGATATACATTTTGTACATCGTCGTCGTCTTCTAATTTTTCTAATAATTTTTCAACATCGGCTTGTTGTGCTTCATTCAATTTTTTTGTAGTGGTTGGAATTCTTTCAAAACCTGAAGAAAGAATTTCCAATTCATTTTCTTCCAAATAACTTTGAATTGCACCGAACTGACCAAAAGGGGCATAAATTAGGATTCCATCTTCATCTTCAAACACTTCTTCCACTTCAAAATCAATCAATTCCAATTCGAAGTCTTCCAAGTCCATTTTCAAGTCGTCTGCCTTTACTCTAAAATTACAAGCGTGGTCAAACATAAAGATTACCGATCCTGAAGTTCCAAAAGTACCATCACATTTGTTGAATGCAGCTCTAACATTTGCTACGGTTCTATTGTTGTTATCTGTAGCAGTTTCACATACAATAGCAATTCCATGAGGTGCATATCCTTCAAACAATACTTCTTTATAGTTGGCAGTGTCTTTGTCTGTTGCTTTTTTAATAGCGCGCTCTACATTGTCTTTTGGCATGTTGGCCGCCTTGGCATTTTGAATCACAGCTCTCAAACGAGAATTGGTGTCAGGGTTAGGTCCCCCTTCTTTCACCGCCATGACGATGTCTTTACCAATACGTGTAAAAGTCTTGGCCATTGCTGACCATCTTTTCATTTTTCTCGCTTTTCTAAACTCAAATGCTCTTCCCATTTTTCTATTGTTTTTTATGCTATGTTTGTTCGAAAGCAAATGTAATTATTACAGTCCTATTTTACAATTTTTAGGCTTCATTTATCTGATTTTACAAGCTATGCAAACAAAAAAACCACAGTCATATTCCATTGATATTGCTGTGGTTTAATTAGTTGTGATTTCAACTTAGTTCAAAAGTCCAAATGTCTGTTTGGCAATTTCGATTTCTTCGTTGGTAGGTATGATCAAAACTTTTACGGGAGCTCCTTCTTTTTGAATCTCACGTAATTCTTTGGAACGTAACTTGTTTTTTTCCAAGTCGAGTGCAATGCCCAATCCGTCCATATCTCTACAAGCCAATCCTCGTATGATGTCTGAGTTTTCTCCAATTCCGGCGGTAAATACAATGGCATCGACACCGTTCAATACAGCAATGTACGCTCCGATGTACTTTTTGATTCTGTAACTTGCTAATTCAAGAGCATTGATACAGTCTTTGTCTCCTTTTTCTGCCTTGTCTTCAATTTCTCTCAAATCTGAATAACCTGTCAAGCCAAGCATTCCTGATTCTTTTTGAAGGATATGGTTTACTTCATCTGCAGACTTGCCAAGTTTGTTTTGCAAGTAAAATACAACCGACTGGTCTACATCTCCAGCACGAGTTCCCATCACCAAACCGTTTGAAGGTCCAAGTCCTAAAGAGTTTTGAATGCATTTTCCATCCTTAATGGCTGAGATACTACATCCATTTCCAAGATGTACTGTTATGATTTTACTAGATTTTTCTCCCAAATAAGCGATTGCTTTTTCCGAAACGTATTTGTGACTTGTTCCGTGAAAACCGTAAGCTCTAATGTTTGCATCTTCCAAATACGTTTTTGGAATGGCATACTGATACGCCTCTTGTGGCATTGTTTGGTGGAAAGCTGTGTCAAAAATAGCGGCTTGTTTGGCATTTTTAAATACAGTTTCCGCAATTTCAATACCAGTCAAGTTGGCAGGGTTGTGCAAGGGTGCCAATTCAAACAATTCACGTATGTTATCTTTTACCTCTTGGTCTATCAATGCAGTTGCAGTAAATTTGCTTCCTCCATGAACGACACGGTGTCCTACTGCGTCGATATCGTCTACAGAGGTAACGACTCCTTTTTCTGGATCCATTAAGTATTCGGCTACTTTTTGAAGTCCCTCTGCGTGGTTTTTCAAAGAAAGTGTTTCTTTGAATTTTTGACCTCCTTTTTCATGAGTGAAAATGGCGTCTTCCATTCCGATTCTCTCAACTAGACCGACACATTTAACGTCTTCTGATGGCATGTCTATCAGCTGGTATTTGATAGAAGAGGAACCAGCGTTTAATACTAATATATTCATTTTATTGATGGTTTGCTTGAATTGCTGTTAATAATACAGTATTGAAAATATCGTCTACGGTACAACCTCTACTCAGATCGTTTACCGGTTTGTTGAGTCCTTGCAGCATAGGTCCAATAGCCAAAGCACCAGTTTCTCTTTGAATGGCTTTGTAGGTGTTGTTTCCAGTATTTAGATCAGGGAATATCAATACAGAAGCTTGTCCTGCTACTTTTGAATTTGGCATTTTTGTCTTTGCAACATTCATGTCTACGGCTGCATCGTATTGTATAGGTCCTTCAATTTTATAATCAGGATTTTTTTCGAGTACAATCTCTGTAGCTTTTCGAACTTTTTCTACTTCTTCACCTTTTCCAGAACTACCCGATGAATATGAAAGCATGGCAATGCGCGCATCGATTCCAAAGGCTTTGGAAGACGCAGCAGAACTCATGGCAATTTCGGCTAATTGAGTAGCATTTGGATTTGGATTGACTGCACAATCGCCCATGACAGATACTCTGTCAGGTAGGCACATGAAGAATACTGAGGAAACTACAGACACACCTGGTTTGGTTTTTATCAATTGCAAGGCTGGTTTGATGGTGTGTTGTGTTGTATGTACAGCACCAGAAACCATTCCATCTGCCATGCCTTTTAAGACCATTAAAGTTCCATAATAAGAAACGTCTTTGACCAAATCTTTAGCGATAGCCGGTGTCATTCCTTTGTGCTTTCTCAAGTCGACCAAGGTGTTTTCAAACAATTCGTTGTGAATAGAATCTTCAGGATTTAAGATGTTTAATTTTTCTAAATCAATCTGAGATCCCATTTGGTTACATTTTAACTGAATGGCATCTTTGTCTCCTAATAGAGTAAGATCAACAATATCAAGTAACTGAAGTCTTGCCGCTGCACGAATGATTCGTTCGTCTGTGCCTTCAGGAAGTACAATGTGTTTACGGTTTTCCTTGGCTCTTTGTAACATGCTATATTGAAACATGTTTGGGGTCATTCTTTCAGAGTTATAAGAAGTCAAGGTATTGGTAATGGCCTCTGCATTGACATGAGAGTCAAAGGTGTCTAGGGCCAAATGGATTTTTTTTGTGTTGGAATAGTAAATCTTAGATTCCACATTTCCTATGATATTACTCACACCAAAAGTACCTCCTTTTACAGAAATAATTGGTACAGAAGACTGAACACCATCTATCAAACTGAGTATGGAATCTTCAGGTGTCAAACCACCCGTTAAAACAATACCTGCTATTTTAGGATAGTTAGAAGATGCGTTGGCTTGTAAGGCTCCTAAGATGATATCGGCTCTGTCTCCCGGAGTAATGACCAAGGCATTTTCTTTGATGCGTGTCAAATAATTGCGCAGTTGCATGGCACCTGTACTGTAACTACCAATGGTGTTATCAATAAATTGTTCTCCATAGATGATAGTACCGTCTACAGCTTCAGCAACTTCCTTAACAGTTGGATTTTCTAAGTATTTGTTTTCAGGGATGACTTCAATCTGTAAGTCAGCAGGTATGGCAGTTTTCAAAGCATTTAATGTTGATTCTGCATTTTCTGCTTGTACCTTGTTGGCAACTAAACCAATGATGTCTACCTCTTTTTGTTTAAATGCTTTGTAGGTAATTTGCATGCTGTTCACAAATTCCTCTTGAGTCTTGTTTTTTGCAGAGCTAACTAACAAAGATGGAATTCCCAAATTTTTAGCAATAGATAAATTCATATCTAGTTCGTGAATGGTCTCCTTGTCTGAAAAATCAGAGCCTTCAACCAATACATAGTCAAAACGACTTTCTAATTTTTTGTATTTGTCGATGACAGTTTGAATGACCTCGTCAATTTTACCTTGACTCAAAAGTTCTACAACTTCAGATTGATGATAAGCATAACACTCAGATAACTTTAAATCAAGGTTAAAAAAATTAACAGCCGTCTTGGTATGACTATCGAAATGTCCCTCAATAGTATCGTTAATAATAGGTCTGAAATATCCTACTTTTGTAGACTTTGTCAACATCATCCGCAACAAACCTAAAGACACTAATGATTTACCACTATGTGATTCAGTAGTAGCTATATATATGGCTTTACTCATAAAATCTCAAATTTTTTGCAAATGTACGACATCTGAACAATTTAGAGGTTTTATAAATAAGATATTTTTTATGTTTTTAAGCAGTTTTTAAAAACAGGTGTTTAAGCTATCAAGTTTGAATTACGCCCAGGTTGAATTGTTTCTCAATTGGAGCATTATTTGCCAAATCAATACCAGTACTAATCCACTTCCTAGTGTCCAGTGGATTGATAACTCCATCTGTCCACAATCTCGATGCGGCGTAGTATGGAGATGTTTGTGCATCGTAACGTGCTTCGATAGATTTTAGAATTTCTTCTTCTCTCTCTGGTGTGATAACTTCCCCATTCTTTTTTAGGGTGGCTGTCTCTATTTGTAACAATACTTTGGCTGCTTGTTTTCCCCCCATCACAGCAAGTCTAGCACTCGGCCAAGCACACATCAAACGAGGATCGTATGCTTTTCCACACATGGCATAGTTTCCTGCGCCATAAGAGTTTCCAATAACAACTGTAAACTTAGGGACTACGGAGTTACTAACAGCATTCACCATTTTAGCACCATCTTTAATAATTCCTCCATGTTCGGACTTACTTCCAACCATAAAACCAGTCACATCTTGTAAAAATACCAGTGGAATTTTCTTCTGGTTGCAATTTGCAATAAAACGTGCTGCTTTGTTGGCACTGTCTGAATAGATGACACCTCCAAATTGCATTTCTTTTTTTGCGGTTTTCACTACTTTACGTTGGTTGGCAACGATACCAACAGCCCATCCATCGATTCGAGCATAACCACAAATAAGACTTTGACCATAGTTTTCTTTATAAGGTTCAAATTCTGAATTGTCCACCAATCGTTTGATGATCTCATTCATGTCGTATTGATCCGTTCTCAACTTAGGCAAGATTCCATAAATCTCCTCTTGATTCTCTTTCGGTAATTGGGATTCTTTACGACTGTATCCAGCTTTTTCTGCAGTACCAATTTTATCGACAATATTTTTAATGGTATCCAAGGCGTCTTTGTCGTCTTTAGACTTGTAGTCGGTTACCCCTGATATCTCACAATGTGTCGTAGCACCTCCTAAAGTCTCGTTGTCGATACTCTCTCCAATAGCCGCTTTAACAAGGTAGCTTCCCGCCAAAAAGATACTTCCCGTTTTGTCTACTATCAATGCTTCGTCACTCATGATTGGTAAGTAAGCTCCTCCAGCCACACAACTTCCCATAACGGCAGAAATTTGAGTGATTCCCATACTACTCATGATGGCATTGTTACGGAAGATACGTCCGAAATGTTCTTTGTCTGGGAAAATTTCATCCTGCATAGGCAGGTAGACTCCTGCACTATCAACCAAGTAAATGATTGGGATTTTGTTCTCCATTGCAATTTCTTGAGCACGAAGATTTTTCTTAGCAGTGATTGGAAACCAAGCTCCGGCTTTTACAGTGGCATCATTGGCAACAACAATGCATTGTTTTCCTTGAATGGTTCCAATTTTAACAACCACGCCTCCAGAAGGACATCCTCCGTGTTCTTCGTACATCCCATCTCCAACAAAGGCACCAATCTCAATAGCTTTTTCGTCGTCGTCCAACAAATAACTGATACGCTCACGCGCAGTCATCTTACCTTTTTCGTGAAGTTTGGCGATTCTCTTTTCACCGCCTCCTTTGTATACTTTTTTGAGTTTGTATTTTAACTCTGAAACAAGAAGTTTATTATGGTCTTCGTTTTTATTGAAATTGATATCCATCTAAAAAAGCTGTGTGTTTTAAAGTTGCTAAATTACAAAATTGTATACAAATACATCAGTAATTAAAAAGTCATTTACAGTCCTTTTTATAAGGGAGGAAAGTACTTTTACAGAAGCTGTTTTAAACAAGTTTAGGGGTGTGTATCTTTTTGTTATTGAGAGGATTGTGTTGTTTTTTGTGTTATGTTGTAAAGGTCTTTAAGGACGTAGAGATTGCACAGCAGTGTCAGTAAAGTCAGTAAAAATTGCGTCCAAACCCAAACTGTAAAAGTGTTTGTATTCTAGTTTCGGATCATTTTTATAGCTTTTTAAGAGTCTTTTTGACTCATTTCGGAAGGTATAGGCATGAACTTCTAATTTTTTATCGTGAGCATTCTTTATAAGTGAAGTAGGAGGAAGTGCTATTTTATCTCGGTTGTCTATTTTCTCATCTCCATTCAAATCATCTGCCATCCCGTCTTTGTCTTTGTCTTCAGCTCTAAAAGGAAGTACAAACGGTTTCCAAACTCCGATTCCGGTAGCGTAGGTTTTTAAAAAGTCCAAACCATCAGTTGTTGTAAAGTACTGGTATGTTTTAGTTTTACCTTCAAGATACCAATCGTAGGGTTTTCCATCGGAAATAAATGCACCTTCTGGTGTTTCAAAAACTAGATTTCCATGAATGTCCACATCGTAACAACTGATGAGTTGCACGGTTTTAACACTAGATTTGGATCGGATGTATTGCAAGTTGGAAACTTCAAAAGACTGGATGTATACTGAGGACTTTTCGTGATTCCAACCTTCTCGTTCAAGCGTTGTGAGTAATACATCTGTCAAAGGCAAGTCATACGATTTATGAAATGAAGGGTGTTTGGTTTCTGGATAAATACCGATTTTTCTACCTATCTCATTAGATTTTCTTTTTACAAGAACTATGACTTCGTCAAAACTAGAAATAGGGTAGCGGTTGTTAAATTCTTGATTTCTGTCGGGAAAAGCTTGTTTTGCTTTGAGTTCTTTGATTTCTGAAAAAGTAAAATCTGAAACAAACCAATCCTCTACTTGTTTTCCGTCGATGTTTTTTGTGTTTTTCTTAAAATTAAATTTAGGCAATTCCGATACGTTGGTCGTACCCGATAGCATGGGTTCATGACGCACAATTAAGACACTGTCTTTGGTCATCACCAAATCGGGTTCTATATAATCAGCCCCCATATCAATAGCTTTTTCATAAGCAGCCAAGGTATGTTCTGGTAAGTATCCCGATGCGCCTCTGTGTGCAATTATTAAAGGAGCTTCACCAGACAATGTTGGAAATATATGTTGTTTTTTAGGATTTGTATTGCAAGCAGACAATATCGCAACACAAATAAATACTAATGTTCGGTTAAAATAGTCTGTTTTAAAGCTTTTCATTGTAGGGTGTTTTGAGTTTAATCTATACAATAGCGTTGAGTGATTGACTTTTAATAAAGATACCATCTAATTTTTAAATACCCTATATTTGTTGCTTAAAACCAAAACGCAATTTTTTGTTACACCATCATACTTACATTCACAATACATCTGAAAAATGGGTTACTTTTGTTCATGGAGCAGGGGGGAGTTCTACTATTTGGTTCAAGCAGTTACGTGCTTTTACTTCGGAGATGAACGTTTTGGTGTTGGATTTAAGAGGTCATGGTAGCAATCCACCTACTCTAAAAGAGGCCTTTCATTCAAAATATACCTTTGATGCGGTAACACAAGACATTGTGGAGCTTATTGATCATTTGAAAATCGAAAAGTCTCATTTTGTTGGGATTTCCCTTGGAACTATTTTAATACGTAATTTGGCCGAAAAACATCCTGAGCGTGTGGAGAGCATGATTTTAGGCGGAGCTATTATGCGTTTGGACTTCCGTTCTCAATTTTTGATGAAGGTCGGTATGTTGTGCAAATCAGTGGTGCCTTACATGTGGTTGTACCAATTGTTTGCCTTTATCATCATGCCGCGAAAAAACCATAAAAAATCACGTTTGCTCTTTGTCAACGAGGCCAAGAAACTCTGTCAAAATGAATTCATCCGTTGGTTCAAACTGACCTCTGATATCAACCCTTTGTTGCGCTTTTTTAGAGATAAGGAAATTGCCATACCAGCACTATATATCATGGGGTCCGAAGATCACATGTTTTTGACTTCTATCAAAAATATTACCGCACAACACAAACAATCTTTCCTACATATTATTGAAAATTGTGGCCATGTAGTCAATGTGGAGCAGCCTACTGTTTTTAATACGACTGCACTTCGTTTTATCAAACAAGGACCGGTATTGGGGTAGACTTTTAGAATATAGTTTCATAAAGTAATAATTTTATCA
>JBMZVD010000033.1:0-23346 GCA_049625305.1 Flavicella sp. | reverse complement strand
TCTATATATGTTGTAGCCTCTCCTTCCAAATCAATACCCCTAGGTGTTCCTGGACGCATGTAAGCAAAATCACCACGTACTGTCAATTGAGAAGGCACATCTGTGTCCTGGTTTGGCAGTCTGTTGACCATCTTTGTCAACCAAGGCACTTCAGAGTCGTAATTGAAGGTCATACCGTACATGGTATTGTTGATGGGATCTGCTCCAAAAGATGCTTTTTGAGTCAAGGGACGTTCGTTGACATTCAAATAAGTTCCCGTCATTTGAAATTTCTTAGAAAAGATATGCTCTACATCAATTCCAACATAAGTTTTCGTTTGTTGGTTGAACAAGGTATTGTTTTCCAAAGAAACCTGAACTGGAGCACCAGAAGCTTCAATCGCAGGGTTGATGATTTGCACCCTTCCACTTAAATAATCTACTACATAATCTGCTCCTTCAGTCAACAGTATACCATTAGAAGTTACTTTTACAGAACCTTTTGGTACATTGAAAGCTCCTAAAGAAATACCGTTACTCGCATCTGATTTGTAGTATCCTGAGAGCAAGTACTTGTCTTTGTTTTGGTAATTGTTTTGTGCATTGGTCTGAGTATTGGTATACAATTCGTTGAATACAAATTGTGAATCCTCATCATCCAATCTAGCCTCCATATCACGACCAAAAGGTTCCAGCGAAGGAAAGGTTATAGTTCCGTTTTCTGAGATCACGGTAATACCCTCAATGAAGTCAAAATACCCATCTCCTCGAGTTTTTTCAAAATTGTTTTGGTCCAACACATCGACTCCTACCAAATTCAATATCGTTTTGTCTGCCACACCTTCCGTTTGGGCATTTTGTAATGAATTGATGGCAACCCCTGTTCGGTCGTCTTTGTATAAAAGGTCTAACAAAAACCCCTCTTGTTGTAATTGATAGGCTCCTAGAGAGTAACTGTTTTTTAACATCAAGTCCCAAATACGTTCTCCTGGCTGTTTAATTTCGGAACGCAATAATTTCAAAACTAAATTTTCATCTGTAGAAATTCCGTCAGATGAGAGCTCTCCTACTTGAAACACTTTTACTTTTCCTGTTTCATCTAAAACTCCAGTGATAGAATATTGAAAAGCTACAGCCAACACATCGCCATCCGTCAATTGACGATTTAGGGTTACAATTCCCAATTGAGGGTGAAATGTGTATTCATTAGGAGCTAATTTTTTGGCATTTTCCAACATCGTAAAATCTGTACCTTGTTCCATAGAAGGAAGTGAACTTTTTACAGTACCTATGGATCTAATACCCTCTCTTTCCATGATATCAATCAATGAATTGGCTTTGTTATCTGGATAAAAACCATTGGTATAGATGGGGTTTACACCTTGAGATGTTATATTAGACTTACTACTGTCATAGTAATCAAAACCGTTTTCTCCTAAATCTGTCAAGGCTACAATGTTTCGAACGTCTGTGGTATTGGTTCCCCTATTGGTAATCCAAACTTCCACACGAATAATATTTACAGGGCTATTGATCAAAGGAAATTTAGCCAAAGCACTGTTGTAATTATTTCTAAAATAATGGGATAGGAAGAAAAACTTATTAGCCATATACTGAGACGACTGCAATGAAAACTCATTGACAGAAGCTCCTCCTTCAGCGGTTACCGTTTTGGTTTCTGATTTTTGTTGTGAAAAAACAGAAGTAATGGTCGTAGGTCCAAACTGTAATTTTGATTTCAAACCAAAAAGACTTTGAGAACCCGCAATTAAATTGTTACTCACGTTCATATTGACGTTACCCAACTCAATCTTACGTACTATATCATCTTCTTTGGTAGATTCAAAACCGTCTTTAAGGCTTTTTACTTCATTTACCTTGTCCTTAGCCTTTTTAAACTTACTCGATATTTCTTCTGGTATTGTCGGAATAAACTCCACCTTAACCATATTTTGAAAATCAAAAGTCGACTTGGTATCGTAATTGGCTGCCACCTTCAGACGCTCTCCGATCTTTGCAGAAATCGAAGCGGTAACTTGTTGGTCAAAGTCAAAAGAAGTCGTCTTTCTGTTTTGCTGAGACAACTGTGGATTTTCAATATTTTGGTACAGTACTCCCAAACGTACATCAATTGCCCCTTTGGTACTCACTTCAATTGCATTTCCTCCAAAAATAGTCTGAAACAAGCTCGAATTCACATAGTAAGTAGGCAATAGATTTTTTTGAGCTTCTTTACTCCCTTCTTTGTCCTTATTTAAAGCGCTAATCTTCTGTTTGTAATAAGACCTTATGTCCTGATTTAATCGGTATTTTTTATAATCTTCTTCTTGAAAAAAAAGAGGTGTAGAGATGGTTGCGTTTCCAATTTTTTCTTTGATAACGTAACGATTTTTTTCTCTATCAAAAGTTATTTCTTTCAGGCTTGGTAAATTCAAAAAGAGGCTTCCTTCTTGGTTGTTTTTAAACTCAAAAGGCAACGCTATAACAGAGTCTTTTAAAGAGGCTGTTTTAGAGTTGCTTTGAGATTTTTCTTGACCTATCGCTGCACTGCAAAAAAACAAAAGTCCATAGACAAAAAAATAGGTAATGTATTTATAGGCAAATTCTCTCAAGATGCTAAAAACTTTTTAATGCTTTTTTAATCAACTGCTCCACTGACAACTCTGGCTCTTGTCGTAATATTTTATCCAATACTTTTCCGGAGATTTTTTGGGTATACCCAAGTACTTCTAAAGCAGATAACGCTTCTTCTTTGTTTGTATTGTGTGAAGTAACAGCATTTTCATCCAAATCAAAGGTTTTTAACACTTTATCTTTCAAATCGAGAATCAAACGTTGCGCTGTTTTCGCTCCAATACCCTTTACAGACTGAATCAAAGCGACGTTTCCTGATGCAATTGCTTGTTGAATTTCTTCAGAATTCATTGAAGATAACATCGTTCTTGCAGTACTAGGACCTACCCCTGAAACCGAAATAAGCAACCTAAAAATTTCTCGCTCTAATTTTGATATAAATCCATACAATGTGTGAGCATCTTCCTTAATAGACAAATGAGTGTAGATCGTAATAAATTCATCGGATGGCAACATACCAAATGTATGCAATGATATGTGTAAAAAATACCCAACACCATTACAATCGACTACGATATAAGTTGGGTTTTTCTCAACCAACCTACCTTTTAACTGTGTTATCATACTATCTATTTAGTTGCCTATGCACATGGCAAATTTATTTTTTTTGTTTGTTCTGAGCATCCACAACAGCAACAGCTGCCATGTTTACTATTTCATCAACACTCGCTCCCAGTTGAAGAATGTGTGCCGGTTTTTTTAAGCCTAAAATAATAGGTCCAATTGACTCTGCACCGTTGAGCTCTTTCATCATCTTGTAAGATATGTTTGCAGCATCAAGGTTTGGAAAAATCAACACATTTGGTTTTTTACCTGCCAAATTTGAAAACGAAAACTTATCGTCTAACATTTCAGAATTCATAGCAAAATCTGCTTGAATCGGACCATCTACCACCATTTCAGGATTAGACTTGTGCAATAAATTGACAGCTTCCTCAACTTTTGTTGACTTTTCTGATTTGGAAGCCCCAAAGTTAGAAAAAGACAGCATAGCCACAATAGGGTTTACACCAAACATTTTGGCTACATCCGTGGTCAATTGTGTAATTTTTGCCAATTGCTTCGGATTAGGATCAATATTTACGGTGGTGTCTGACAAAAACATAGGGCCTCTCTTGGTTAACATCAAGTTACAAGCCGCAATTCTCGAGACACCATCTTGCTTTCCTATAGTATCAAACAAAGGCTTTATAGAGCTAGCGTAATTTCTTGAATACCCAGTAATCATGGCATCTGCATCTCCACAATTCACCATCATAGATGCAAAATAATTTCGCTCACGCATTGTTTTTCTGGCTTCAATCAAGGTAACTCCTTTGCGCTGGTTGTCTTTCCAATACAACTCAGCATAGTCATAACGTTGTTGTCTGTATGCTTCTGTTTTGGGATCTATAATCTCAAAATCACCCTCCAAACCAATTTCTTTCATATGGGCTTGGACCATGTCTTTATTTCCTAAAAGAATTGGAATCGCGATCCCTTCATCATAAACAATTTGTGCTGCTTTGACTACATTTAGTTGGTCAGCTTCATTGAAGACCAAACGTTTTGGATTTGATTTTGCTCTATCATGTAGCATACGAACAATTTTGTTACCCGTTCCTAAACGTTCCATCAATTCATCTTTATACCTATCCCAGTCATGAATTGGTGCTGTAGCAATTCCCGAATCAATTGCAGCTCTAGCAATCGCCGGAGGAATTTCATAAATCAATCTGGGATCAAAAGGTTTTGGGATGATATAATTACGTCCAAAAGTTAAATTTGACTGTTTGTAGGCTAGGTTTACTTGTTCTGGTACTGTTTTTTTAGCTAAGTCAGCCAAAGCATATACAGCCGCCAACTTCATCTCTTCGTTGATTCCTGTTGCTTTGACATCCAACGCTCCTCTAAAAATAAAAGGAAAACCTAATACGTTGTTCACCTGGTTAGGATGGTCAGACCTTCCTGTTGCCATGATGATATCTTTTCGTGTTTTCACAGCAAGATCATAATTTATTTCAGGTGTTGGATTGGCCATCGCAAATACGATAGGATCGTTGGACATAGAAAGCAACATCTGTGGACTTACTATATCTCCTTTTGACAAGCCTATAAACACATCAGAATTGACCATTGCTTCTTCCAAAGTGTTGAGATTTTTATCGGTCGCAAACTCTGCTTTCTGTGATGTGAGAGAATCTCTATCTGAACGAATCACTCCTTTGCTATCACACATTACAATATTTTCTCTCTTAGCTCCCATCGACAAATAAAGACGTGTACAAGATATTGCTGCAGCCCCTGCACCGTTTACCACGATTTGAACCTCTTCTATTTTTTTTCCTATAATTTCCAATGCATTGATTAATGCAGCCGCAGATATAATTGCTGTTCCATGCTGATCATCGTGCATTACTGGAATGTCTAGCTCTTCTTTTAATCTTCTTTCAATCTCAAAAGCTTCTGGTGCTTTGATATCTTCCAAATTGATTCCACCAAAAGTAGGCGCAATCGCTTTTACTGTTTCTATAAACTTGTCTACATCTTTGACATCCACCTCGATATCAAAAACATCTATATCTGCAAATATTTTAAATAGCAAACCTTTCCCTTCCATAACGGGTTTACTAGCAAGAGGCCCAATATCTCCCAATCCTAGAACTGCAGTTCCATTAGAAATTACAGCTACCAAGTTTCCTTTAGAAGTATACTTATAAACATTTTCAGGATTTTTTTCAATTTCTAAACAAGGTTCTGCTACCCCTGGTGAATAGGCCAAGGACAAGTCTCTTTGACTCGCATACTTTTTAGTTGGAACTACTTTTATTTTCCCTGGAGTTGGCTTTGCGTGATAGAGCAGCGCTTCTCTTCTTTTTCTTGAATCAGACATTGTTAGTTTGGTCGTTGAGTTTGAACGAACAAATATATCGTTTTTAAAACAAAACACCTTCTAATTGTGAATCTTTTGACCATTATAGACTAAAGAATCAGATGCATTAATCCTTTGATTTATGTAGCTTTAACTCTCTTGTGTAAAAAGTATGAAATGAAATGAGAATCCATTGCAAAAAGACTGATTTTAGAAATGTTTTTGCTATGCTTTAAGACGGGTTATTCTTTTAAGAAATTTATGTTTCGTGTCAATCCTCTGAACTTTGTCCTTTTGACTGCAGATTTTTTAAAAACTTTTCGAAAAACCTCCTCAGAAATATCTTCCCAATCAGATTTAGTCATCAGTAACAAG
Source organism: Flavicella sp. (assembly GCA_049625305.1). Lineage (GTDB taxonomy): Bacteria > Bacteroidota > Bacteroidia > Flavobacteriales > Flavobacteriaceae > Flavicella. The sequence goes on along the minus strand of JBMZVD010000033.1, from coordinate 17,507 downwards.
TCAGGATGCGGATCAAAAAGTGGTTCTTGATGAGGAATTGAAAATCGATTCCAAGGACAAACATCCTGACAAATATCACAACCAAACATCCAATCCTCAAATTTTCCTTTTTCCGAGGTAGGTAATTCATCTTTGAGTTCGATGGTAAAATAAGATATACACTTGCTACCATCTACAGTATTATTTGGCAATATAGCCTGTGTAGGGCAAGCGTCTATACAACGTGTACAGGTTCCGCAATGGTCTGTTGTAAAGGGAGCGTCTTCTTCGAGTTCAAGATCTAAAATTAACTCGGCTAAAAAAAAGAAGGAGCCTGCATTCTTTTGAATCAACAAACTATTTTTACCGTTCCATCCTAACCCTGATTTTTGAGCCCACGCACGTTCCATAATAGGGGCTGAATCAGAAAAAGCTCTCCCCGAGACTTCGCCAATTTCCTCATGGATAAAAGCCATCAATTCGCGAAGTTTGTCTTTGATTACAAAATGATAATCCTGACCATAGGCATATTTTGCCAATTTATATGCTTCCTCTTTTTGTTGCTGTTCAGGAAAATAGTTGTAGGAGAGTGATATAACAGATTTGGCTCCAGGAACTAGCAATCTCGGATCCAAACGCTTGTCAAAATGATTTTCCAAATAAGACATTTCACCTTGATAGCCATTTTTAAGCCAAGCCTCTAACTTTGGTGCTTCGTCGTGTAAAAAGTCAGCTTTGGATATACCAACACTCGTAAAACCTAAAGACAAGGCTTTGGTTTTGATAAGAGAACTGTATGTAGCTTTGGCATTCAAATCATCACAAATTTACAGTAATAATTGATGATACTAAAAACAAGCATTATAAAAAGTATTCTTTCTTATTGTGGATCACTAAAAAATTGATTGTATATTTGGTTTTTTGTAAAAAACACCTCAAATGCAGTTAAATGTTTTATTTTTTGGTATTGTAGCAGATCTACTAGGTACTGATACTATAAAAATGGATTTTTCAGGCAAAAATGTCTTTGATTTCAAAGAACAATTAGTGAAAAATCATCCGGTTTTAGTATCCTACAAAAATTATGCAGTAGCTGTAAACGAACACTATGCTTCAGATGAGACTCCTTTAAGCCAAGGTGATACTATTGCAATCATTCCTCCTGTAAGCGGAGGGTAATACTATAAAGAAGCATGTCAGCCATATCCATTCAACTAAACAAAACACCACTTTCATTACAAGCTTGTTATGACTTCGTAGAAGACCCAAGTTGTGGAGGCATTGACATATTCGTCGGTACCGTAAGAAATCACACCAAAGGTAAAAAAGTAACGCGACTAGACTTTTCAGCGTATGAACCTATGGCCATAAAAGAGATGGGGAAAATTGCAGAACGTGTATTGGAAAAGTTTGAGGTACACAAAATAGCCATTCACCATGCAATAGGTACACTTGACATTGGTGATATTCCCGTTATTATTTCCGTTTCAGCTGCACATAGAAAAGCCGCTTTTAAGGCTTGTGAATTTGCAATTGACTCGTTAAAAGAAACGGTTCCTATTTGGAAAAAAGAATACTTTGAAGATGGTGAGGTCTGGGTAAATGCACACCCATAACACAAACCTTCTAATCTATACTATTTCCATTTTCCTCAACAAATAGGAAGCATTCATATTCTGACAAACTCCCTTTTTGAGTTTATAATCAAAATACAATTCGTCATCAGCTATGGTAGCATCAAAATAGTAGTTCTCAACTTGAGGATAATTAGATTCGATTTCACAAAGACTCAAATCGTGAGTAGCAATAACTCCCGTTGCCTTGGTTTTTAAAAGTTTTTCGACAAACTTTTTAGAACCGATGGCCTTGTCGGTGCTATTGGTTCCTTTCAATATTTCATCCAACACTATAAAATAGTTTGATTTTTGAAGTTGGTCAACAATAAACTTAAGTCGCTTTAGTTCCGCAAAGAAATAGGAAGCATCCTCCATTAAAGAGTCTGATGTTCGCATACTTGTCAACAATTTTACAGGATGGTATCGCATATCAGTACTACACACAGGCAATCCAAGATTGGCCATAACGATGGTCAAAGAAACCGTTCTCAAAAAAGTACTCTTTCCTGCCATATTGGCTCCTGTAACAACGAAAAAACCTTGCCTGTCTATCGAAAAATCACTCGTGACTCTTTTGGAAGCATTCAACAAAGGGTGTCCCAAGTCTTTGGCTTGAAAAACAACTTCCTCTTGTGATATTTTCGGACACTTAAAATCAGGGTGATTGAAACTAAAATTACCCAAAGAATTATACGCATCGAAAAAAGAAAGCACCGAAAACCAATTTGCCACCTCATCTTTGTAAAGTGATATCCATTTTTCAATCTTAACAGACTGTTGTATATCCCATAAAAATAGACCGTTTGCAAAAAAGGCAAACAGAAGATTGTAGCGTTGATCTAAGGCATCCAATGCTTTTGATAACTCTTTAAACAGTTTAGAAACCGCTATTCCATCTTTGTATAGCATTGCATGTTTCTGATGTAATAGTTCTGAAGAAAAATGCATTTTCTCTAAAACTTCTAGAGATTTATAATATTGCTCAAAAGTAGTACTTGACTTGCCTGCTTTATGCTGCAATTTTGTTACTTTTTTCACATAGGCTCCTGAAATAAATAAACCCAAAAAATACCATAACAACAAGTACGAAAAAGACACATACCCTGTTAGAAGACCTGCAATTAAAAGGATTGACACCCCAGAAAAACACTTAGAAAAAATCCCAAAAGAGCTAACAAAAATAGATTGATAAGAACACATCCATTGCAAAATAGTTTCGGGTGATACTTCTGTTTTCACCCTACTTGCCTTCATGGAAAATTGTTGTCTCCATTCCGTTTTTTGAGAAAGTTCTCGTATCGCTTCTTGTTTGGATACCACCTCACAAGTATCATTTGCCTTTAAAAGAGAAACCAAATAACGCTCTCCAGCTTCTGTAACAGTTCGATTCACGTACTGAAAAAAAGAGCCTAAGCCAAACAAATCAATATCATTGGCGTAAGCATGCTCGGCCTCTTTGTGCTCTGTTCCATTCTTAAAATTAGCATATGCTCCATCAAGAGCAGCAAGCTCTTTTACGTTGAGCGCAACCAATATTTGAACTTCCTCCTTGGTTCTTTTAAAAAATAAATAACGTTGTAAAAAAACAAGAAAAGACAAAGTACCAAATCCCGCAGCCAACAACATAGCTTGAACATCTCCAATAAAATAATACAAACAAAACACAGATATGAAAAAAGTCAATGTTCTCAGTGAACTAAAAACAAGTAAACGCTTTTGAATATTTTGCAACTGTACTTCAAATACCTTTTTTTGATTTTGGTAAAATTGATGTGGCAACTCCCTCATATAATTTTTAAATTTAAAATTCTTTATTTTTTCAATGCTTCTTGTGTCAATTTATATTCCTCGGGAGTATTTACATTCTGTATCAAATAGTCATCTACCTCAACAATCTCCACATCCGAATTTATCAATACTTTACGAGGACACGAATAGCCCTGAGAAAGGTATTGTAGCAAAATAGGATATGCTTTTGGCTCCCATATCGTTACCAAAGGCTCAACAAATTGTTTACTTTTCCCTTTGATAGCTGTTGCTATTTTTTTGGGGTTTCTTTTGGTCAATAACAGAGAAATCAAATCTGCATTAACATGTGGTAAATCTGTTGCCAATACCAAATACGCTTGATTCGGGTTTTTCATAAATGCAGAACAAATTCCTCCAAATGGACCTAAATCCACAAAAGCATCTGGAATTGTATTTTTAAATTCAGACTGTTGCGTGTCACGAATCGAAACAAAAGTCTCTAAACCTTGCTCCTCCAGCAAGGAGACCGCATAGGCTCCCTGTGGTATTCCGTGATAATCCAATTGAGCCTTGTCTGACCCCATGCGTGTACTTTTTCCTCCTACTAATACCAAACCATTCAGTACTGGCATAGCTTTTTTTGAAATTGTCTGAATGTGATTCACTATCGAAGTGATGTCCGAGATATCGTAAATTGGAAGTGAAGCTAATTTTGGATCAAGTTCCAACAAACAATCAAATACAACAGCTTCTTCGGTAGTTTTAACAAAAAACTGAATGTCTGTCAATTGGTCAATACGTTTTAGAATCGACTTTTCCTTCTCTGGATCCAACAAAACGATTTGTTGACTTGCTTCAAAATGATTCCCATTGACACATAACAAGTCGTATTGCGTAAACAAAATACGCTCGTTAAACACATTTTCTTTACGATCTTTATGTATAGTCGTATCTCCTGAGGGATGAAAAGTATAGGTGTCAAATAAAGGAGGGTGATTGTCTTTACCATGAGAGGCATCGAAGTACCCTATTTTAAAAGTATCAGAAAGTGCATTGCTAATCTCAGCGACCAAGTTTGTAATGATGCTACACTTCACCCCTATAAAAGCGAGCTCATTGACTGCATATCTTCCATTTTCTCTTCGGGCCATTTTTTTGTGCTTGCTGTGTTCTTTTTGCATTTTAAAATAATTTTATATAATAACTAGGCCTTACGTATATCGGATTTGCCACCTGTTTTTTCTAACAAAGATATAGACTCAATACACATATCTTGTGAAACTGACTTACACATATCATAAACAGTCAAAGCCGTAACGGATGCTCCTGTAAGCGCTTCCATTTCAACCCCTGTTTTTCCCTCTATCTTTACAGAACATAAAATTTCAATATGTGTAGTGCTTATTATATCTATAGTCACATCAACTCCGTTTATCAACAATGGATGACACATAGGGATTAAATCGGATGTTTTTTTTACAGCTTGTATTCCTGCAATGATGGCCGTTTGAAAGACAGGGCCTTTTTTGGTGTGTAATTCATCATTTTCAAACAAACTCACAATTTGTTCCCCTAAAAATACAAGCGCCTTGGCTGTCGCTTTTCTTTGAGTAATCGCTTTAGATCCCACGTCGACCATTTGAGGTTGCTTGTCTTTGTTTAAATGTGAAAAATCGCTCATAATTATTTGGCTTTTCTGTGTTATCAAGTGTGAAAGTAAATATTATCAATCAATAATTACTCAAGGAAACGTTAAACTATCTATATCTGAGTACCGGAAAAACAGCTCCTTTTTCAAAATGGGTTTGTTCTGGCGGGAGTATTACAAACGCATCCGCAGCTACCATGTTTGCCAAATCGCCCGAACCATTTCCACTTACAGGCTCAGCTACCAAAGTAGCATTATCAGATTTCAAGCGAACTTGTAAAAAATAAGTAAGTGCAGGTTTGAATGTAACATCCTCACTCAAGGTTGCATAAATAGGTTCGTTATTTAAACCCATACTAATTTGATACCATGGATAAAAGTACTGTAGACAGTTGACGTAGGTAGAAACTGGATTTCCAGGAAATGCAAATACTATTTTCTCATCCTTAACACCAAACCAGAAAGGTTTTCCTGGTCTTTGTTTTACCCTATGGAATGATTTTTTTACCCCCAAACCCTCTAACACTTCGGGTAAGTAGTCATATTTCCCTTTGCTTACTGCACCACTAAAAATAAGAACATCGTACAACTCAAATTGCTTGGCAATTTCAATTTCTAACATCTCTTTGTCATCTTCCAAGTGTTGAGTTTCAGCTTCGATTCCCAATCCATTAATCATAGATTGTAAGCTGTACACATTACTTCTTCGTATTTGATGTGCTAAAGGAGTTTGATTGACATCTACCAATTCATCACCTGTAGATACTATCAAAACTTTAGGTTGTTTTTTTACCAAGACCTCAGTTTTACCAACTGTAGCTAAAATTCCCACTTCAGCAGCAGTAATCACTGTGTTTTTTTTAATCAGCACACTACCTTTAGACCTATCTTTACCTTTAAGGTGAACGTGTTGTAGTTTTGAAACCTCATCTACCAATACCTTTGCAAATCCATTTGAAATTTCAACTTTTTCATAAGGAACAATAACATCCGCTCCATTGGGAAGGACTGCTCCTGTCATTACCTCAAGACAATTCTCTTTTTGACTTTTAGTCATTTGAGGACTACCTGCCGCTTGTATACCTTCAATACGAAACACACGACAGCCCTTTTCGAAAGCATCATAAGAAATAGCTATGCCATCCATACATACTCGATTGAAGGAGGGAAAGTCTAAATCTGCATAAATGGCTTCTGCTAAAACTCTCTGTGTAGCCTTTAAAAAAGAGATGTTTTCAGTACCATAAAACCTTCTTTGTGATTTTATTATTTGTAATGCTTCTTCAACAGTTGTCATAGATAATATTTGAAAATGGATAGCTTTAACGATAATTTTTAGTTTGTTTTTTCGATGGGGATACCAATATTTTTAATAATGAAAATCCATAGACTAAAAATAAAGTTTGATACAATACCCAAAACAATACATTCTTTACATTCAACTGAAACGCCTCTGAAACTTTACCAAACAAGAGCGTATCAATATTTCCATTGCAATTTTTCCAGAGCCAAAATCCTCCGTTAAATAAAAGGTAAATCAAATAAACATTCAAGCTAAAGAAAAGTGATTTTTGCGCGATTGAATTTCCATCTGCATACACCCACTTTACATAAGACAATTGTACTAACATGAAAATCAAAAGCAAAGGAAATAGAAATAATGCTGGAAGTTGTAGAACTTGATTTTCATTTGCAATAGTCATGTAAACTAAAGGCTGAAAATCAATAAAAAAAAGTGTTAAAAATAAAGAAAGTATCAACGCAACAGCCCATTCTTTTTTTGAGTATAAATTTGAAATCATATGTTTGGTTTTGTTTTTTTATACCATCTATTTTATCCTCCAATAGAGGACATACTCTCCGATACTATTTTATTTTTTAATCGGTTTGCTTCAGCAACAAAACCATTTTTAGGCTTTTTTGAAACCAGTTGGAAAAACAACTTTTTAAGCGCATCATCTGATGCACCCTCTCGAATAAAATCTCGTAGGCTAAAAACCCCATCGTCAAAAAGACAGTTTTTTAAAAGGCCTGTTGAGGTAATGCGAATGCGATTACAATCGTGACAAATGGTTCTAGTGTATGCAGGAATGACACCAAAAGTTCCCTTAAACCCAGGGACTTTATACATATGTGATGTACTAGACTTCTCTATAGGTAAAGCCACTATATTTGAGAACTCTGATGTCACCTCCTGTAAAATTCGATGGGCATTCCACGATTCTGAAACAGGTCTTTTACCTACACCATTAAAAGGCATTTCTTCAATAAAACGAACTTCAATGTTATAGGCTTCAGTAAGTCTCACAAAATCATTTATTTCTGATGTGTTTACACCAGACTGCACAACAACATTTAACTTTAATTGTAAGTTACTTTCATGCAACAAATCTAAAGTTTGCATGACCTTATCAAAGTCATTTCTTCTGGTTATCTTTTCAAAATTTTCTTTGGAAAGACTATCAATACTCAAGTTGATAGCACCTACTTTTAAGGAGGATAGTTCAGGAATATATGGAGCTGTTAAAACACCATTAGTAGTAATATTTATAGTTTTAAGTTTGTCATTGAACGAAAGCATTTTTACAAAACTGATAAAATCTTTTCTCACAAAAGGCTCTCCTCCTGTTAAACGCACCTTATCCACACCCAATTCAGAGAGTACTCTAGTAATTCGATACATCTCTTTAAAAGTCAACAGCTCAGCTCTTGGAACAATTGCGGCACCTTCGGCAGGCATACAATACGTACAACGAAGATTACAACGATCGGTAACTGCCAATCTTAAGTAGGTTATTTTTCTCCCAAAAGCATCTACCAAATTATCCATTGTAATTCATTAATTTCACAAAATTGCTACAAAAAGCGTTACAAACAAAACAATTAGAGGTATTTGTTTGGTAATTAAGTAGCTAATAGCTGTTTAAGGTAAATATTGATTTTAGATGTCGCCCCTAAACTTTCTTCTATGTAAGATCTAGAACTATTGCCTTTCTCATTTCGCAAGATATTGTTTTGAAACAATTCGTTAAGAGTTTTCGTTGCACTAATTGTATCATTTGTGACCAAACAAGCATTTCTTGAGACCAAATCTTGCACCTCTTTAAACTTTGCATAATTAGGCCCTATCACAATAGGAACCCCAAAAGTAGCAGGCTCTAAAACATTGTGAACCCCGCTTTTAGTATAACCTCCTCCAACATAAGCCACAGAGGCATAACTGTATATTTTAGTCAGCAACCCTATAGTATCAATTATAAAAACTGTATAATTTTCTAAGGTTTTATGTTCACGCTCGGAGTATAAAACTGCTTTCTCCTTTAAAGAATTCTTGAGTTTTAGTATAGCCTCCTTGTTAATATTATGTGGTGCGATGATATATTTTTCGGTATCCGAAGTACTGTTACTAATATAGTCAACTAACAAATCTTCATCTTCTTTCCAAGTACTCCCCGCCACCAACACCTTGGCATCTCCCTTAAAACGGGCTATAAAATCTAGTGAATTATCTCTTTGAACAATTGTATTTACACGATCAAAACGTGTATCACCTGCCATTGTAGTATTCTCAAAACCAACTGAATTTAAAAGCGCTACCGATGCTTCATCTTGCACAAAGAAATGAGAAAAGGATTCAAGTTTGGCGCGCATCCATGAACCATATGGCTTGAAAAAAACTTGATTCTCACGAAAAATACCCGAAATTAAGATTGTAGGTATTTTGCACTGTTGTAATATCCTTAAATAATTGGGCCAAAACTCATATTTCACAAAGACTGCTAATTCAGGTCTTAAAAATTTCAAAAAGGTTTTCGCATTAGAGAGTGTATCCAATGGAAGGTAGAGGATCAAATCCGCATGTTCATAATTCTTTTGCACCTCAAAACCTGAAGGAGAGAAAAAAGTCAACACAATTTTATGTGATGGAAATTCTCTTTTCCATTCTTCCATAACTGGACGTCCCTGTTCAAATTCACCCAAGGAAGCACAATGCATCCAAAGCACTTTGTCAGAAGAAGTAATAGACTCTTTGAGCTGTGTAAACACACTTTCCCTCCCCTTTACAAAAAGACCTATTTTGGTATGAAACAAGGCTAGAATTTTAAGAAGAATTCCGAAAAAAGAAACAAAACAAGAGTAAAAATAGTGCATTAACATAGTGATTTGATACTGCAAATAAAACTAAAAGTGATTGTACAGAATGTTATTTCTAAGAAACAAGAAAACTCCCAACCAAATTGGAAGGGAGTTTGATAGGATTAAAAACCTTAGTTCTTAAGCTTCAAAAGCCTCGATAGAAACGTAAGATTTGTTATCTTTTTTCTTAGTAAACTTTACCAATCCATCTACTTTTGCATGTAACGTATGGTCTTTCCCCATATATACATTTTCACCTGGATAATGCTTAGTTCCTCTCTGACGGATAAGGATGTTACCTGCGATTGCAGCTTGTCCTCCGTAAATTTTTACACCTAGACGTTTCGATTCTGATTCTCTACCGTTCTTCGAACTACCGACACCTTTCTTGTGAGCCATAATATTTCGATTTTAATATCTATCAATAAAACTGACAGACTAAATTATTGTTTTATTTTTTAATTAATACGTTTTGTTCAATTAAGAAACTGCGATACCATCGATTTGGATTTCAGTCAAGAACTGACGGTGTCCGTTCTTTTTCTTGTATCCTTTTCTACGTTTCTTTTTGAAAACGATTACTTTATCACCTTTAAGGTGACCTAAAACTTTAGCCGTTACTTTGGCTCCTTCTATAGCTGGGGCGCCAACTGTTACATTTTCACCTTCTGCTACCAAAAGAACGTTATCAAAAGTTACTTTTGATCCTTCTTCTGATTGTAAACGGTGTACGTATACCTTTTGGTCTTTCGCTACTTTAAACTGCTGCCCTGCTATCTCTACAATTGCGTACATATGTTTATATTTAAAAAATTTGTTTGTATAAAACGAGTGCAAATATACATCTTTTATCGTAAATCACAATGCATTAACTCAAAAAAAACAACCTAAAATTAAATTGGTTTTCAAAAATAAATTAAATCGAAAAACCTCAAGTTATTGAAAATAAGAAAACTAAGAAACACACCAATCATTATTAAGGATTGATTAAGTTTTTATACATTTACACCGTTATGAAAGCAAACAAATCAATTATTTTTCACCTTTTTATTGTCCTCATCTATCAGTTTACTTTTGGACAAAAAGAATCACCCATCACAGCTTCTCAAGTTATCAACAATTATTTTGAAGCCATCGGTGGAATGAAAAGAGCAGAACAAATCAAATCTATATCTATGGAGGCTGTGGGTTTACTAAAAAAGCACCCAATTTATTTAGAAAAAAAATTACTCTTACCCAACAAATCCTATCACACATTACAACACAAAGACCAACTCATTTCAAAAAGTGTTTTTGATGGGAAAAAGGGTAAAATATTTGAAACAGGATCCTTTAGAAAATTTACAAAAAATGAAATCTTAGCTGCATCAAAAAAACGTAGTATTTTTCCTGAATTTAATTATTTTAAAGAAGCGAAATACATAGGGATTCGAGAAGTGAACGCTGTCAAATGTCACTTGTTGAAAATAGGTGATACAAAAGTATATTACGACGTTGAATCTGGACTAAAAATCAAGGGTAGTAGCATACGAAATAAAGGAACCACTAAATTCACACAACATCTTTATTTTGACAACTATATTAACATTGAAGGTGTGAAAATGCCCTCACAATTGTCGATAGAAGTTGGAAATCGTAAAATTAAGTTTCAAACTAAAACCTTGCTGATCAATCAAAATGTAGCACCAAAAGATTTCAAGTAAGTGTCTTTCACTTTGTTAAAAGTCAAAACCTGTTTTGGATTGGTCTAACATTACAAAATCAGCCAAAACCATTGCTGTCATGGCTTCTACAATGGGGATTGCTCTGGGAACTACACAAGGGTCGTGTCTTCCTTTTCCCATCATTTCAACTTCATTTCCTTCAGAATCAATGGTCATTTGTTTTTGAATCAATGTAGCAACTGGTTTAAAAGCTACTTTAAAATAAATATCCATTCCATTGCTAATTCCACCTTGTACACCACCTGAGTTGTTCGTTTTAGTAGAGCCGTCTGAATTAAAAACATCGTTATGATCACTTCCAATCATTTGAGCTCCATCAAAACCACTTCCATATTCAAACCCTTTCACAGCATTGATTGACAACATTGCATGCCCAAGAGCTGCGTGTAATTTATTAAAAATAGGTTCACCTAGACCTACAGGAACATTTTGTACCACACAGGTAATCACCCCTCCTACAGTATCTCCTTGTTTTTTAATTTTAGACACATAATCGATCATCTCCTCCGCCTTTTTTGGGTCTGGACAACGAGCTATATTTGATTCTATTTGCGATAAGTCAAGCTCTTGGTAAGGAGTTTCCATTTTTATAGTTCCAATAGCTGATGTAAATGCATTAATTTTAATGTCTGGTATGACTTGTTTAGCTACTGCCCCTCCCACTACCCAATTGGCAGTTTCACGCGCTGAAGTCCTTCCTCCTCCTCTATAATCTCTATTGCCCTTATACTTTTTATCATAAGTATAATCCGCATGAGAAGGTCTGTAAGTTTGTGCTATATGAGAATAGTCACGAGATTTTTGGTTTGTGTTTTCTATCAAAAAACCAATAGAAGCTCCGGTAGTCTTTCCTTCAAAAATCCCAGAATGAAACTTAACCTCGTCCGGTTCTTTACGCTGCGTTACTATTTTAGACTGCCCAGGCTTTCTTCGGTCTAAATCCTTTTGTATCGCTTCAAAATCTAATTCAATCCCTGGAGGACAACCGTCTATAACTCCACCGATTGCAGGTCCGTGTGATTCACCAAATGTGCTAACTTTAAAAAGCTTTCCAAAAGAATTCGACATAAAAAAAAATTTTGCTAAAGTTAGAAAAAACTTTAGAATTAACACCTTGAAAAGGCGATTATGATAGGTTTAAATTTTAGACAGGTAATTAAGCTCTAAATGTGATGTATTTAGATAACAAAAACTAGTTTCGTTTTAAACTTCCGTGTTCAATTCGCAGGTAAAACTGTAGGCCAAAAAGCAAAGCTCCGGAAAGCAAGTGCACTGATTGAGTTCCGAAAGGAAAATCACTGTAATACATCAAAATACCTGACATCGCTTCAAAACCTAATAGTACTAGGATCCACGTTGGAATTTTATACTTCAATTTAAGCATTTCATTTTTATAAAAAATAAAGAAATTCAACAATACAATTACAATGGTAAAAGATCGGTGTACGTAAAACTTAATACTTGGATTGTACAAACTCATCTGTTTACTTTCAAAACCAAATAATTTCACTTGCTCGTCAACAAATTGACGTACTTGAGTCCCCAAAGCGATTTGGATGACTGAAAGAATCACAGAAGCAGTCAAAAGGGTATTAAAGGTTTTGTTAAATGAGCGAATTGTTTGTTTCTTTTTAGATACAATTTGCAACAATTTCAACAGAAGACCTAGTATCATTAGTCCTGCTACCATATGAATGGTTATTACTGATGGTTTCAATACAGAATCAACCACAGTCTTCCCTAACCACGCCTCAAATAACATTAAGAAAAAAGCTGCAAAGGCATACAGAGTGATTTTTTTATTCTCTTTCCAAAAACGAGTTGCTCCAACAATCAAAAATAAAAACACAAAACCAGATAATACCGAAGCCAATCTATTGACATATTCTGTCCACGTGTGGTACACATTGAATACAGCATAATCATGTTTGGTGTATAGACTCCAATTTTCTTCATTGTAAATTTCATTTGTTTGTACAGCTTGATTGGCTACAAACAATGTTTCATCCTTGATAATAACCGCACCTTTTACGAAAAAGGTATTAGGCTTCCAAAGTAACTGCTCCACATCTGTTGGTGGAATGTAATAGCCAAAACACTTAGGCCAATCGGGACATCCCATACCAGAGCCTGTCATACGCACCACCGAACCGGCAATGAAGATAAGATATACAGAAACAATAGCAGTCTGAACAATACGTTTGAAATGTTTTTTCACTAGAAATGGTATGTAAATTATTCTTCTACAAAAATACGGAATATCTGTAACTACAACTACTAAAAACAAAAAAACCACTCTTAAAGAGTGGTTTGTATCATATCTAATTAAGTCGTCTTTACACAGCTGATTTTGCTGCACACTTGGCTTTACAAGCTGCATCAGTGCTATTGCATTTAGAAACCATTTTCGTTTCGCTTTTAGCACTGCACTTCTTCTTACACACAACGCCATTAGCATCACTTGAAGCTTTACACGCTGGCTTGACTTCTCCTGATTCAGCTGTTGCTTTACTAGCACAAGGTGTGTCGCATTTTTTCTTACAAGCTATCTTTGTTTCTGTTGGAGTAGCTACAGTAGCACTGCACTTTTTTTTACATGTCGCTTTACAGCTTTTAGCATTTGTCGTTGTAGTCTTTACTCCATTTTCAACTGAAACCGTTGCTGCATTTACATCTGACTTAGACTCTTTACAAGAGACTATCACGAATGCAAACAGTATCAGAGCTACAATATATTTTGTTATTTTCATGTTTTGGGGTTTGTTAATATTTACAATTCAATTTGCTTAATTTCAGATGTACTATACATTTTACCATTACCAATACTCGCGATTTTCTGCGCTATCTCTTCCTCAGATATTTGATTAGAATCGTATACAAATTCGCCTAAATTTTGATTAAATATTACTTTAGAATCGGTAATACCGAATGTTTTTGACAATTTAGACTCTATCGTTTTTGCACAACCTATTTCACAGGTCATCCCTTGAATAGAAATCGCAACTTTTTTTAAATCTTGTGGTTTCTGAGCCTTTGCTTCCACTACTATCTCAGGTGAAGCAGTTTTATCTACTTTTTGCTCATTTTTACAAGAAAACATAATTATTGCACCTAAAAACAAAAGGGATGTACTTTTAAAAATATTCATAATGTGTAATTTAGATATGCAATTTAGATAGATTTGGCCGATAATCCGAAAAATTTACGGATTTTTGCAAAGTTTTAACATCCATCTTATGCAACATAAAAAGTGGCTTTTTCTGAGTATTCTAGCTTTGACCTGGGGAAGTTCTTTTATTTTAATAAAAAAAGCCTTGATTGGACTCAATCCAATAGAGATTGGTGCTTTTAGAATATTAATTGCTGGTTTTATTCTGTTGCTCATTGGAGGGCCAAAACTACTAAAAATCAAAAGACATTTTTGGAAACCATTACTTATCGTTGCCTTTGCAGGTACCTTTATACCTGTATTTCTTTTTTCATTCGCTGTGCGTGAAATCGATAGTGCAGTCGCAGCTGTTTTAAATTCTTTAACCCCACTTTTGACGCTTATCTTAGGAGCGCTTTTCTTTAAATTTTCATTCTCTAAAAAACAGATTTTTGGAACTTTATTAGGTTTGGCTGGTACTTTGGCTTTACTATTAAATAGTGCCCTTGAGAATCCAACAAAAAATTATGGCTATGCTTTCTTGGTATTAATTGCCGCATCGGGTTATGCATTTAGTGTCAATTTTATAAAAACAAAACTTCCCAAATTGGATACTGTAAGTATCACTACCGCTACTTTTACAGTATTGATACCACCGACTCTTATGGTCTTATGTTTTTCTGGTTTTTTTGACAAAGCAATATCAGACCCCTTGGTGCTTTCCTCCTTAGGCTATGTTACTATCCTTGCTGCTTTAGGAACCAGTATGGCCATGTTGCTTTTCAATAAACTCATACAAATTTCTAGCCCAGTTTTTTCAGCATCAGTTTCTTATTTGATCACAGTCGTTGCCGTCATATGGGGAATTATAGATGGGGAAAAACTGACGTTCATTCAATTGGCTGCTGCGGCATTGGTCATCTATGGTGTAATCAAAGCTCAAAGAAAAACTAGTAATTAATCTATTTGGCTTTATTCACTTTGCCCTCGTTGGCTTTTACAAAAGAGGCCCAACCACTATAATTTTTCCCTTTTACAACAACACCACTATTGTAATAATGACACACAGCTGCTGCCAAACCATCGGTTGCATCTAGATTTTTGGGCAATGTTTTGAGATCTAACAAACTTTTCAACATCAAAGCGACCTGTTCTTTTGAAGCATTTCCATTTCCTGTAATTGCCATCTTTATCTTTTTAGGCAAGTATTCTGTAATGGGTATTTGACGAGAGAGTCCAGCTGCCATAGCAACACCTTGAGCACGCCCTAACTTTAACATAGACTGAACATTTTTTCCAAAAAAAGGAGCTTCAATCGCTATCTCATCCGGATGATAGGTATCAATAAGTTCAATCGTTCTCTCAAAAATTAAGCGAAGCTTAATGTAAGGATCTTCGTATTTCTGTAACAACAATTCATTCATCTGGATGAACTCCATTTTCTTTTTGGTTACTTTTATCAAACCAAAACCCATGATTGTGGTCCCAGGATCAATGCCTAATATAATTCGCTCCGTACTCAATCTACTCTCAATAAATAAGTTAATTCGCACAAAAAACTAAAAAAGATAGCTGTTTTACATTCTTTCTCGTTTCTTTGTATCTTTAAGCGAAGATACTTAAAAAGAGAGTTTGCCCACTCGTTTCTAATGAATAACTTTTGAAATACACCAACTACCTCTTTTCAAAAATTTTAATTTTCTCAGCCAAAATGTTTCTTGTGGCTGGTTGTTCAATGTACTTGTACAATAAAATAAGTGAAAGTCCCACGATAGATTTTCAAAAAATCAGCCACTTTATTCCTATTTTAATGTTATTGTCTTTTTTTAATTGGGGACTTGAATTCCTAAAATGGAAACTGTTAGTGACTACAGAAACTAACATCAACATCAAGGAAGCCGCACAACAATGTTTGATTGCACATACTGCAGGTATAGTAACTCCAAACAAAATTGGAGAATACGGAGCCAAAGCATTTTTATTCAAGGACAAAAACCCAAAAAAAATAATGCTTTTAAACGGAATCGCTAATGGGTATCAAATGATAGTTACACTTCTTTTTGGACTTATTGGAATTTTATATTGTTGGGAGCACTGGATACAGCTCCCTTTTGAACTGCCATGGATTCCAATTCTGATAGGCGGGCTTGTTGTTTTTTTATGTCTAATCTATAAAACAGGATGGGTAAAAAAGATACTGTGTAAATTGAATGCCATAGCAACCAATACACACCTTAAAACCTTAGGACTTTCAACACTACGATACCTACTTTTTTCAAGTCAGTTTCTTCTACTTCTAGTGCTATTAGCGAATGTCAATGATTACTATAAGGCATATGCTTTGATTTGGGTACTCTATCTCAGCAGCTCATTGATACCGAGCTTTGCTTTAGTCGAGTTTACCGTCAAGGGGTCATTAGCTCTACACCTCTTTACAAGTTTACAAATATCAGCTACATCCATAGTGGCCACCATATTTTTAATGTGGACTTTTAATTATGCACTACCTGCTCTTGTTGGAATTTTTTATACTTTGCAGTACAAATCAACACAGAGGTATGGCACTGCAATTGATTAGTTCTATCGCAACATTTCTATATGGAGGTACAATAACTGCCTTGTATTATGGTTTGCTGAAACTAAAAACTAATAGCATCCAACAAAAACCTTTAACAACTTTTTCTATAATAATCCCTTTCCGTGATGAGGAAGACAGTTTACAAAAACTCTTTAACAGCCTACTTGCTATTGACTATCCTGTATCGCTCTTTGAGGTAATTGCTGTAAACGATCACTCGTCTGATGCGTCTGTCTCATTATTGGAAGAATTGCAAGCGGAGAACCCTGAATTAAAACTACGCATTTTTAACAGTCCTGAACCTTCTAAAAAAGCTGCGTTGACTTTTGGCATTTCACAAGCAGAATATCCTTGGATTGTTACAACTGATGCGGATTGTTGCGTCCCAAAATATTGGCTTCAGCAGTTCAATTCAATTATTAGTTACAATAAGGTTACATTGATTGCAGGACCGGTTTCTTGTAATTCCAACAAAAGCTTTCTAGAGGAATTTCAACGTTTGGATTTTTTAAGCCTTCAAGGGACAACGATGGGTATCTTTGGACTGAACGTCCCCTTTATGTGCAATGGAGCCAATTTATGTTATTCGAAAGCAGCTTTCAATACTGTTGGAGGTTTTGAAGGCAACGAACATATTGCAAGTGGTGACGATGTTTTTCTACTGGAAAAAATCGTGCGAAAATACCCAAAACAAATTCATTATTCCAAGACAATTGAAAATAGTGTTATAAGCGAACCTCAAAAAAGTTGGAAAAAATTAATATCTCAACGTATGCGATGGGCAGGCAAAGCAAGTGCATACAGCAACCCCTTTGGAATAATCATTGGATGTATCGTATTGGTATGTAATGTATTGTTGTTAGTCCTTTTAATAACAGACCCTTTGGTGTCGGCTATACTATTCTTTACAAAAGGGGTTTTAGACTAT
>JBMZVD010000032.1:0-23471 GCA_049625305.1 Flavicella sp. | reverse complement strand
GGGCAATTAGCTCAGTTGGTTCAGAGCACCTCGTTTACACCGAGGGGGTCGGGGGTTCGAATCCCTCATTGCCCACCAATATTAAAAACCTGTACAGAAATGTACAGGTTTTTTTTTGACCTCTTATCTTTAGGCAGTCCAATCTTTGAGGATGCTTATATTTTTACAAACCTATGTAGGCTGCTATTATTCAACTTAATTAAGTACACACCTGCGTCTAAATCTGATACGTCTATTGATTTTATTTTTTGTTTTGATATCTTTTTAGCAACTTTTCCCTTAGTATTGTAGATAACGACATCGTTACAATTACGATTCAAATTAACTGTAGTCTTTGAGGGGTTGGGGTAAAACGAAAGAAATTCATTTTCATTTATTTTATTTGAGCTCAAATTGATTTCTAGTGTTTCATAACATCCCATATCAATTAAATCATTTTGAATTCTTGGATTTCCTGCAATATCAAATAAAGAGGTTTTAGCTGTTGGATAAACTTGATTTATACAAGGTGATTGGGGTACTGTAGATAAACTCCAATCAGACTTAAGACTATCAAAGTTTGGTCCAACTCCTACAGAGGGCTTTTTAAAAAGAGGAGCTGAATTCAGATTGTTCAAATAATTATCTATATAAAATGTGTTTGAATTTGACTGAATACCTGATAAGCCATTTTCAATGTTGGTATAATATATGTTTGGATCGCTTGCTTCATCATTTATATAAATGAGATCTCCAGAGTCCGCTGCTACATTTCCCCAAATAATTGAGTTGTTTATTTCAGGGCTAGATCCCTTTTTTAAAAAGATCCCTGCACCATATCGAGAACTATTATTGACAATTGTGTTGTTAAACATTGTTGGACTAGCACCTGACAAATAGATTCCTCCACCATTTTCTGAACATGAATTATTTGCAATTAAGTTGTTAGAAATTACATCTCCGTTATCATATGAAGTACAGAAGATTCCACCACCACCGTATTCATTTTCTTCTCCACTAGATTTATTATTTAAAATCCTATTATGTGATATTATATTTCCAGTTCCACCGTTACCTATTTTCCCTATGTAAATACCACCTCCGCCTATATTACTATTGGCTTCATTATAAGCAATTAGGTTATTCATGATTACTGCTGATTTTGAAAGGACACGAATTCCACCAGCGTCTGCATTGATACCAATATTATAGGTTATTATATTGTTCTTTATTGACGGGCTTCCTGGTCCTCCAAAATCATAATGATAAATGCCAGCTCCTGAAATTTGAACAGCGGTATTTGATGTTATTATATTGTTCTCTATGATTGGACTACAGGAAGCACCTGAATATATACCACCACCGCGCTGTTTTGCGGTATTGTTTTTTATTCTATTGTCTATAATTATCGGAGAGCTTCCATTATCACAGAATATAGCACCGCCATTTGCATTAGCATAACAGTTTTTTATTAAACAGTTTATAATCGATGGAGTACTTTGTTTATCACAGTAAATTGCTCCACCATTAGCATTAGCGTAACAGTTTTCAATTTGAGAATTGGATATGTCAACTTTGGAATACCTTTTGAGATAGAAGGCTCCTCCGTTATTCTGAGGTGCAGTAGAATTTGCTTTACCGTACTCAAATTTACAATAAGAAAAATAGGAGGTATCATTCAAATTAGAAGTGTTTTCAAATCGAATTCCAAGCCAACCTATAGAAGGTGTTTTAGCAGTGAATGTAATGGAGTCATTTATGTTTCCAACAGCATTTATTCGACCTAGAACAAGAAGTTTGTAATTTCCTTGAAATTCTATTTTGACACCAGGTTCAATGGTTAAGGATTTAGAATTTGGTATTAAAATAGAACCTTGTATAAGGTATGGAGCGCTTGATTTGGTCCAAGTTCCTTCTAAATACCTCCTGTAATATTTGTTTGAGATACTACTTGTTGAATAGCTGCTAAAAGAATTGTAATAAATAGGGTCTTTTTCATAATTGATTTTTGCTACAATCAACAAATCTATTAAACTCAATTAGAGAAAAACCATCTGTATTTCACAATAAATAATATAATTAACTCAATTTTAAACACAGTTTTCAATTGTCAATTGGAAGTATTGATACACCCTGTTTAATCACAGAATCCATACTCTGTTTTTTGGGAGAAAAGCTGTCTGCTATCCAAACTTTAAAAGATAACTTCGGTGGTAACTTACAAGAATTATAAGTGAACTATTTGATTGAACTTCTTCAATGTGTTTTCTTTTTTCTTAAAAAACCAACACTATCAATAGTAATTAGAAGTAGAAATAAAGCCAAAGCCATTAAGCTTAAGGGAAAGGAAGCGATCATGAGATAAGGAACCACTGCCCATATGCAGTTGTTAGTACCGCAAGAGCCTCCAGTGACCAATTTTGTGATCCAGGATCCCAACATTCCAATAATTATTGGTGCAAAGGCAAACAATGAAATCAATAGTAAGCCTAATGGAATCCTTGTAAGGTATTGTTTTTTGTGCTTGATTAAAAGTCCCATAGTTATTTTACTTGGTTGTCTTATTTTTACATTTAGTTACGTACTAATTTATAGCAATACAAATAAATTAGGATACTTTTTATCTATTGTTTACTTCGAAACTAAGATTTAATTTTAGCATACTGATTGTTAATCGATTAAATATTTTTTTGATATTTTTTAAAAAATCACTTCATTTTATTATGGTTTATTGACAAAAGCGTTCTATATTTGCAACCGCTTCGGGCAATTAGCTCAGTTGGTTCAGAGCACCTCGTTTACACCGAGGGGGTCGGGGGTTCGAATCCCTCATTGCCCACTAAAGTAAAAAGACTACACAATTTGTGTAGTCTTTTTTATTGCTCCTAATTTTTACAAGTGATCTTTTGTTACCTTTAATGATTTTAATAGTTTGAAATTTTTAAGGATATCCCATAGTGAAAGATTATTTTTGGCATCTTTCGTCAGGTTTTTCGTAGCTAATTCAAGAATTTCTTCAGTAGCTGTGTTGTAGTTACCCGAATTGAACATGGGCTTTGGGTCGTATTCAATCGCGAGTTGAGCTGCCTTTGCCTCTATTTCACCGCGAAGTTGATTTGCTAAATAAATAGCCATATCAATACCTGCTGACACTCCTGCAGCAGTTATGTACTTTCCACTTTCCACAATTCTTTCACGAGTTGGGATGGCCTCAAATTTTGAAAGTAATGGTAGGGGCTGCCAATGCGATGTTACTTTGTGGTTTTTAAGTGAGCCAGTAGCTGCCAAAATGAGAGATCCTGTACACACCGTTACTGTTTTTTGAGTTTTTTTATCAATGTCTTTTATCCACTGTAGCACTTTTTTGTCTTTCATTTCGCGAACAAAAGCAATGGTCGAACCAGGAATAATAAGTATGTCTGCACTTTTGATTTCGTCAATGCTATGTTTGCTATTGAGATGTGCAACTCCACTGTCCGCAGTTATTTCTCCTCTTTTCTTAGCTACAAATTTTATGCTAGTATTACTTAGCTGGCGTACTATTTCATAAGGTCCTACTGCGTCTAGTAGAGTCATACCTTCATAAACATATATGACGACACGGGTTGTTGAACTGTCGGATGTTTGCATTTTTTAATTTTAGTGTATATTCAAAACTCATATACAAGATACAGAAAAGACACAGAAATTAGCTGAGCTTACAGGCTATGAATTTTTATGTATATGCTTATTAATAAAGCTACTTTAAATTATCGAGAGAAATTTTATTAACCCTAAGAAAATGATAGAGGTTTTATAAACCTAGCTTCAGTGGTTGTTATTAAGATGTAACTCTTATTTTTTTGATAGGAATCCAGATCTCTTCTTCTGAATTTGAGTCATTGTTTTTGTAATTGACACCTAAAACTTCAAAATGAGGTCTATCATCTAGTGTGTATATAGAATTTGGAAGCCATGTTGAAAATATGTATTGATATATAGTAGTATCTGCACTAGATCCTTTGTAGTCAAAAACAGCGTATAATCCTTCTTTTAATTTCAAGGTTTGCATTTCTTTTGGTATGTTTTCAGATGTGAAAACTTCAACAGCAGCCCATTTTTCAAATGCATTATGAGGGTTGAAATTTTTAAAGTAGTTTGGTGGGTAGATTTGCAGTGATATCTTTTTTTCTTTTACACGCTGTGAGATCTCTTTAATTCTAGGTGAAAAGTGTGACCAAAGGATTCCCGTTTTATTGTCAGAAATACTTGTCTTTTTAGAGATCCCTACTAGAGTTTTTTCTTTTAGAAGTTCGATTCTTGGTTGCATTCTTTAGTTTTTTAGCAGATTTTAAACTCTAATACCTTCACGAATAAGATAAATTATTTAGATGTTTTCGGATGTCAATTACCACTCATTGGCTTTGTTAGAGTCGAGTTTAATAAAGATAAAAAGTAATATGGTAAAGCCCCATAATCCTGAACCACCGTAACTAAAAAATGGAAGCGGAATTCCTATGGTTGGAAACAAACCAATCACCATACCGATATTTATCAGGTAATGGAAAAAGAAAATACTTGCGATGCCATATCCATAAACTCGACTAAAGGTTGTCTTTTGGCGTTCGGCCATTTGTATGATACGCAAAACAAAAAGACTAAAGACAATGATAACAACAGAAGTTCCAATAAACCCCCATTCTTCTCCCACAGTGCTAAAAATATAATCGGTATGTTGCTCGGGAACAAAATCACCTTGAGTACGATCTCCTTCCAAGTAGCCTTTGCCTGAGAAACCTCCTGATTTTATGGTGAGTACCGATTGATTTGTGTTGTAGCCAACTCCTCTAGTATCATCGTTTTTTCCCAACAATATATTAAAACGGTCTCTATGTCTTTGTTCAAAAATATGATTGTAGACATAGTCTACACTAAAAATAAAAAGGCCTATGACTACAAAAAGACCAAAGATTTTTCCCCATTGGAATTTTAAGGATATTTTTTGAATCCATTTCACATAGGCAATGAAAAGGAGCATCATTACATATGATATAAGTAAGATATTCTGCAGTCCAAAAGCCAAGGTCAAGATAAACAACACAATACTTCCAATTCCAATAGCAATATAATATACAGGAAGTCCCTCTCTATATAAAACAAAAAAGAAAGCGATGTATACCAAAGCAGATCCCGGGTCAGGTTGTAAGGTGATGAGTATAGCAGGTAAAAATATGACAAAAAAAGCTTTGAGTTGGTTTTTCAATTTTTTGAGATCATATTGCCTGTCGTTTAGAAGTTTAGACAGTGCTAAAACAGTTGCGAATTTTGCGAATTCAGAAGGTTGTAAGCTGAAACTTCCGAATCCATACCAGGAGGTAGCTCCATTAATTTTTTTTCCAAAAATAAACAAAAGAGCCAATGATAAGAGAGATATACCATAAATAATTGTGGCAAATTTTTCATAAGTTTTAGTATCTATCAATAGGATGACGCTTATGATGACAAAACTGAGTCCTACCCAAATCAATTGTTTTCCGTATTTTGTAGAAAAATCTAGTACTTCATTGTGTATCTGATAGAGAAGCAGCATAGATATTCATCCATCCAAATACAACCAAAGCTAGGTACAAAAAGACTAAGGTAAAATCGATACTGGATAAGATGTTGTTTTGTTCTGCTCTCACGTTATTCTTTTTTAGAATTTTGTTTTAACTCATATTCAGGGTCCAGTTGGTTTTGATACACATCCTCAAGCGAGGTGTCAAACATGCGTTGTTCCCACCATTTGTTTTTGATAGTTCCTTTTAAGTATTTTTCAATCATCAAACTGGTGATAGGAGCAGCTATAGTAGCTCCGTATCCACCATTTTCTATGTAGACTACAATTGCTATTTTAGGATCTTTTTTGGGAGCAAATGCAACAAAGATAGAGTGGTCTTCAAATTGAACTTTTTTACCATTGATGCGCTTGAAGTTTTCTGCAGTTCCCGTTTTTCCACACATTTCTATATCTTTTAGGCGTACGTGTTTACCTGTTCCTGTTTTAAAAACGTCGTGCATACCTTCTATGATGGGATCGAAGTGATTTTGGTCAATAGATGTCTGACGGCGGGTTGTGTATTTTTTGGAGATGGGGTGTACTTCTGTATTTTTTAGAATGTGTGGTGTGTAAAAGTAACCTCTATTGGCTATGGCTGCTGTCATATTCGCCAATTGTATAGGTGTGGTCAATATCTGTCCTTGTCCAATAGCATTAGAAATGGTGTAGGTAGCTCTCCAACGACCATCAGGATACCAACGATTGTACAAGGCTGCATCAGGAATCAATCCTTTTTGCCCTTGTGGTAAATCATAACCAAGGTATTGTCCTAAGCCAAAACTTCTTACGTGTTTGGACCAGACATTCATTCCTTCTGATGCAGTTGGATATTTTTCAATGACGCGTCGGTATACAGTAGAAAAATAACTATTGCAAGACTTTGCAATACCTTCTCTTAATTGAATACGTTTATTATAGATACCACAGTGACATCCCATAAATTCTTTTTCACGTGCTCCATAACGATAGCCATTGAAACATTTGACACCTGTTTTTGTGTCAATAATTTTTTCTTGTAGTCCAATCAAACCTTGTATCATTTTAAAAGGAGAGCCTGGGGCATATTGTGCTAACAAACTACGGTCATACATGGGTTTGTTGATACTGTCATTGAAAAATTGAACAGAGTATTTGGAGCGCAACCTTCCAACCATAAGATTGGGGTTGTAATTTGGCATAGTAACTAAGGTTAAAATTTCTCCTGTACTAGGTTCAATAGCTACAATTCCCCCTCTTTTATTTGTCATCAAAGCTTCACCGTATTGCTGTAATTCTGTGTCAATAGTCAAAGTCAAGTCTTTGCCTTGTTCTGGAAGGCTGTCAAACTTACCATTTTTAAAGGGACCAATGATCCTATTGAAATGGTCTCTTTGCATGTATTTGTATCCTTTGGTACCTCTAAGAAGGTTTTCGTATTGTTTCTCGACTCCTGTAGTTCCTATCAATTCTCCTGCTTGATATTCAGGTTTTTTTCGTGCCGTTTCGTCATTGACTTCATTTACATAGCCCAAAATATTAGCAGCTGAATTTATTGGGTAGTTTCTGAGTGATTTTTTCTCAATGTAAAAACCTTTGTACTTGTACAACTTCTCTTGAAGATATGCGTAATCTTCTTTGGAAAGATGCGCCAAAAATATCGATGGCAACCTAGAAGACCAACGTTTTGCTTTCTTGTAACGTTTTAAAAAAGACGCTTTGGAGATATGAATCAAATCACAAAACTCCGTAGTGTCAATTGCTTTTACCTCTCGAGGTACAATCATAAGATTGTAAGATTGTTTGTTGCTGACTAGTAGTGTTTGATTTCGATCATAGATATAACCTCTTTCAGGATAGTCGAATATCTTTTTAACTGTTGCGTCTTGTAAAGGTGTTTCATCACTATTGGATAAAACCTGTAAAAAGAAGAGTTTACAAATATAAATCAACGCTGCAGTTACAATAAAGAAAGAAAGTAAATAGCCGCGTTTCACGATGTTTTACGAGTTAAAATTAGTTTTTGAATTGCTTATAAAAGTCATTGTCAATATACTCAAAACTATTGTAATAATACTCGTGTAGGTAGATTTTCGGAGAATTATCTGTAACATTTCCCAGTTCCAATATTCCAAGCTAAAAATAGCTATGTGATGTACAAATGTGAGTAGGGTCACAAAGATAGCCACTTTGAAAATGGATTCTTTTTTTATATCGAATGTTTGGTAATCTAGTTCTTGTTTGTTAAAAATTAAATGAAGTATTGGCAACCTAAGATACGCAATCAACAATGATGCGGCTGCATTTATACCACCTGAATTGGAGAAAAGATCAATCATTAAACCCATTAAAAATACAACGAATAAAAAATTACCGCGATTTAGCTTTGTGGGATATAAAAAGATAAAGACAATGTAAAGCATCGGGTTCAAATAGCCAAAAAGATTGATATGGTTGGCAATCAGAACCTGAATCAAAATCAGTACGATAAAACGAATATAAATATTTAATATTTCTCTATTCATTATTTTGAAGGTTGTATATTTCTTCCTTGTCAAAGGATTGGATTACTTTGACATAGCCTAGGTTGCTCATATCAGTTGCTAAATTGATAGAAATTTTTTTGTAACTCTTTTGAGTAGATTCGAAATTTTTGACGGTTCCAATTAAAATATTTTCTGGAAAAATAATTGATTTACCACCGGTAACAATACTATCTCCAATATTTATTTTTGCTTGTCTCTGCATGTCGATTAATTGAGCTATTTTGTAATCCAAACCATTCCAAGATAGTGTTCCAAAATAGAAGTTCTTTTTCAATTTAGCATTGAGCTTGGTATTGCTATGTAATACACTAATTACAGTCGCGTAATTTTTAGAGACTTGGCTTACTACACCGACAATTCCATTGCCACTGATGACTCCCATATCTTCACCAATTCCATCATCTCTACCTTTGTTAATGGTCAATACATTGTTTCTTTTGGTGTAATTATTGGAAATTACTTTTGCTGAAATATAGCGGTGCTTGCTCGATAGGCTGTCTAACAAGCTATCTTTACAGGTATTTTTTAATGACAAAGCATTGCGAAGTCTTGTGTTTTCTTCGGCTAACTTTTCATTCTCAATTCGCAAGCTATAAAACGAAGAGAAATCGTGTATTTTTTCATATAAATTCCCTGAGATTTCGTTGGCTGAATTTATGAACTGGCTTTTGTGGTATGAATGAGATTGAATTGTAAAAAGTATGGCAATAAGTTCTAGGCCTACAAAAAGTAAAAAATATTTGTTTTTTTTTATGAAACTAGAAAACTTCTGCATTTACAAAATCAGATTATAACGGTAGCCTGTTCTTACTTTAACAGTACACTTTTGTATTCATCAATTTTTTTCAAAGCAATACCAGTACCTCTTACAACAGCTCTTAAAGGGTCTTCTGCAATATAAACAGGTAAATCTGTTTTCTTAGAAAGACGTTTGTCAAGACCTCTAAGCATAGAACCTCCACCCGCTAAGTATATTCCTGTATTGTAGATATCTGCAGCTAACTCTGGTGGGGTTTTGGAAAGTGTTTCCATAACAGCATCCTCTATTCTCAATATAGATTTGTCCAAAGCTTTTGCTATTTCTCTGTGAGATACTTGCACCTGTTTTGGTTTTCCACTTAACAAATCTCTTCCTTGAACCAACATGTCGTCTGGAGGAGTTTCAAGGTCTTCTGTAGCAGATCCAATTTGAATTTTAATTTTTTCTGCGGTTGTTTCACCAACAAATAAGTTGTGCTGAGTACGCATATAATACATGATATCATTGGTAAACAAATCACCGGCTACTTTTACCGATTTATCACAAACAATACCTCCAAGTGAGATAACAGCAATTTCTGTAGTTCCTCCGCCTATATCAATAATCATATTTCCTTTGGCTTGCATGATGTCTATACCTACACCAATAGCTGCAGCCATGGGTTCAAAAATCAGATAGATTTCTTTGGCGTTCATGTGCATTGCTGAATCTCGTACCGCCCTTTTCTCTACTTCTGTAATTCCTGATGGTATACAAATCACCATTCTAAGTGCTGGAGAGAAAAAGCGTTTTTTGATTGAAGGGATATTTCTGATAAATTCTTTTATCATTCCTTCTGAAGCCTCAAAATCAGCAATTACTCCGTCTTTAAGAGGGCGAACAGTTTTTATGTTTTCATGAGTTTTACCTTGCATCATATTGGCTTTGTGCCCTGTTGCAATGATTTTTTTGTTAGCTCTGTCAATAGCCACAATCGAAGGTGAGTCTACAACAACTTTTCCATTGTGAATAATCAATGTGTTTGCGGTACCCAAATCAATCGCAACATCTTCGATCATGAAGTCAAAAAAACCCATATTTTTTGTATAGTATAAAGTTAATAAGAAAGGGTATGCGCTTTCTAAAGTGCATACCCTTCAAATGTACTAAAATTAATGTTTAAAATGACGTGTTCCCGTAAAAACCATTCCAATATTATTTTCATTGCAATAATCAATTGATAATTGGTCTTTTATAGAGCCTCCAGGTTGGATTACAGCTTTGATTCCTGCATTTCCTGCTATTTCTACACAGTCAGGGAATGGGAAAAAAGCATCACTCGCCATGACAGCTCCTTTCAAGTCAAAGTCAAATGAGTTGGCTTTGGCAATAGCTTGTTCTAAGGCATCCACTCTTGAAGTTTGTCCTGTGCCACCTGCACACAATTGTTTGTTTTTTACCAATATGATTGTATTGGACTTTGTGTGTTTACATATTTTAGAAGCAAATAATAAATCCTCTATTTCTGCATCTGAGACTACTCTGTCCGTTACATTTTTCAATCCTTCTTTGCTATCAGTAACCGTATTTGGGTCTTGAGCCAATACACCATTTAGTGCAGTTCTGTAACTAACATTCGGGAACTCAATGTCTTTTTGAACCAAAAGAATTCTATTTTTCTTTCCTTTTAAAATTTCTAAGGCAGCTTCAGAATAACTCGGAGCAATTACTACTTCACAGAATAATTTGTGGATTTCAGTTGCTGTTGCCTCGTCAATTGCAGTGTTAGCAATCAATACGCCTCCAAAAGCGGAAGTAGGGTCTCCAGCCAAAGCATCTTTGTAGGCATCTACTAATTTGGATCTCTGAGCAAACCCACAAGCGTTGTTGTGTTTTAAAATTGCAAATGTAGGAGCTTCGTTTTTGAATTCATTGATTAAGTTTACCGCTGCATCTACATCTAATAGATTGTTAAAAGAAAGCTCTTTTCCGTGTAATTTGTCAAACAATTCCTCAAGATTTCCGTGGAAAAATCCTTTTTGATGTGGATTTTCTCCGTATCGTAGCTGTTTTGATGCGTCAAAGCTTTGTCTGAATGAAGTTTCAGCTTCGTTCATGTAATTAAAAATTGCAGTGTCGTAGTGACTTGATACAGCAAAAGACTTTGCAGAAAAAGCTTTACGTTGTGCTAATGTTGTCGCTCCATTGTTTTCAGTTATAATGTTCAAAAAATCAGCGTACTGCTCCATTGATGATACACAAATAACATCTTTGAAGTTTTTAGCAGCAGCGCGAATCAATGAGATTCCACCAATGTCAATTTTTTCAATAATGTCTTGCTCAGGAGCTCCGCTAGCCACAGTTTTTTCAAAAGGATATAAGTCAACAATAACGATATCCATTTCGGGTATTTCAAATTCTTCTAATTGTTTTTGGTCTCCTTCGTTGTCTCTTCTGTTTAGGATACCTCCAAATACTTTCGGGTGCAATGTTTTAACACGACCACCAAGTATAGAAGGGTAGGAGGTCAAATCCTCAACTCGAACTACGTCATAACCTAAATCTTTGATAAACGTTTCAGTTCCTCCTGTTGTGTAAATAGTGATTCCTAATTCATTGAATTTTTTAACGATTGGTTCCAAACCATCTTTGTGGAATACAGAAATTAAAGCAGATTTTGCTCTTTTACTAGTGCTCATGATATTTTGTGTGAAATTTTCGCCAAAGTTAGTGATAATGAAAAGCTTTCACAACATAATTTTAACGATATTTTAACTGTTTTTCACATCCTTTTCATGATTGCGTCAAATGGTTTGGAATGTGTTTTTAAACCGTGTATTTTTGTTTAAAATTTAAACGATGTCAACGGTTAAGCACAAAAGAGTTTTTTTGTTTTTAATTAATTTCTTTGTTACTTATTTGATTGGTATTGTAATGTACAATACTTATTTAAATAAATTTCAGCAGCATACTACTGGTTTTGTATGTGACCCGATCACTGTATCGGTTGCTGAGCATACAAGAAATTTTATCAACTTTTTAGGTTTTACATCTTTCTACACGCCTCATGTCTCAGAGTATTCATTGAATTTTTACGTGAATGATGTTCTTTTGGTGCGTATTATTGAAGGGTGTAATTCGGTGAGTGTCATTGTCTTATTTGTAGCCTTTATAGTAGCTTTCAGAACTCGTCTTTTACCCACTTTATTTTATTTGCTTGCTGGGAGTTTTTTAATTTACGGAATCAATATTTTGAGAATTGCATTCATCATCCTAATCATGCGAAAATACCCATCACTTACTGATTTCTCTCACGATATTTTATTTCCTTTAATTATATATGGGTTTGTTTTTATACTATGGGTTCTCTGGGTGAATTATTTTTCAACCTCTAAAGTAAAAACACAATGAAAAAGAGCTATCGGTTTCTTATTGGATTGGTTTTGTTTTTCCTTCTACTATGTGTTAGGTTTTATGAAACCACACTGTTTTATGATCCTTTTTTAGTTTTTTTTAAAAAGGAATACCTGTATACAGCCCTACCAGAATTCAATAGATTTCAATTGTATGTAAATCTTTTGTTTAGGTATGTTCTGAATACTTTGCTATCTATTGGATTGTTATACGTAGTTTTTCAGAGTAAATCCCATGTTAAATTTGCAATTAAGTTTTACATAGGGGCATTTTTACTTATGATTTTTTTATTTTTTTTATTGATTGAAATTGATTTTTATACGGGGTACTTAATTCCTTTTTACTTGCGAAGATTTTTGATTCAACCCTTGTTTTTACCCTTGTTACTCGCTGCCTTTTATTACGATACAATCGTGGGTACTATTTCCTCTAAAGAGTAGTTGTTATTACAAAAAAAAGACGCTTAAAAAAGCGTCTTTAAAAGTATAGTGATTTTTAGATTTACATCATGCCCGGCATACCACCCATTGGAGGATGAGCGTGATCACCACCTGCAGCTGCTTCTGATTTTATGTCAGAAACGGTACAAGCAGTTGTTAAAATCATACCAGCAACAGAAGCTGCATTCTCAATGGCGATTCTTGTTACTTTTGTAGGATCAATAATTCCTGCAGTTAGCATTTGAACATAGTCTCCAGTTTTAGCGTTGAATCCAAAATCTTTTGACCCTTCTAATACTTTAGATACTACAACCGATCCTTCTCCACCAGCATTATTAACAATCTGTCTCAAAGGTTCTTCGATAGCTCTGTTTAAAATATTGATACCTGTAGACTCATCTGCATTAGAAGCTTCCAAGTTAGCAAGTTCAGATTTTGCTCTGACAAGTGCAACACCTCCTCCAGCAACGATACCTTCTTCAACAGCTGCTCTTGTAGCGTGCAAAGCGTCATCTACACGATCTTTCTTTTCTTTCATTTCAATTTCGCTAGCTGCACCAACGTACAATACAGCAACACCACCAGCTAACTTAGCTAAACGCTCTTGAAGTTTTTCTTTGTCGTAGTCAGAAGTAGTACTTTCGATCTGAGATTTTATTTGTCCTACACGTGCATTGATAGCTTCGTTTTCACCTGCTCCATTGACGATAGTCGTATTGTCCTTGTCAATTGAGACGCGCTCTGCAGTACCTAGCATTTCAATGGTCGTTCCCTCAAGAGTAAGTCCTCTTTCTTCAGAGATCACTGTACCTCCTGTCAAAATCGCTATGTCTTCCAACATAGCTTTTCTACGGTCTCCAAATCCAGGTGCTTTTACAGCAGCAATCTTTAAGGCGCCTCTTAATTTGTTCATTACCAGGGTTGCCAATGCTTCACCATCTACATCTTCAGCAATAATAACCAAAGGTTTTCCCGATTGAGAAATAGGTTCTAAAACAGGTAATAATTCTTTTAAAGAAGATATTTTTTTCTCAAACAATAAAATGTAAGGATTTTCTAAGTCAGCCAACATTTTTTCAGTGTTAGTGACGAAGTAGGGAGACAAGTAACCTCTATCAAATTGCATTCCTTCAACAATATTCACGTAGGTGTCTCTACCTTTAGCTTCTTCAACAGTAATAACGCCTTCTTTCCCTACTTTTTCAAAAGCTTCAGAAATCAAGTCTCCAATAGTTTCGTCATTATTTGCAGAAATAGAAGCTACTTGTTTGATCTTGTCAGATGCATTTCCAACAACTTCTGATTGTTTTTGTAAGTTACTTACAATTGCAGTAACTGATTTATCGATTCCTTTTTTGATGTCTAGTGGATTGGCTCCTGCTGCTACGTTTTTCAATCCTTCTTTTACAATTGCTTGTGCCAATACAGTTGCAGTAGTGGTACCGTCTCCAGCCAAGTCATTAGTCTTAGAAGCTACTTCTTTTACCATTTGAGCTCCCATGTTTTCGATAGCGTCTTCCAACTCAATCTCTTTAGCTACACTTACACCATCCTTCGTGATTACAGGTCCTCCAAAAGAACGCTCTAGGACAACATTTCTTCCTTTGGGTCCTAAGGTTACTTTTACAGCGTTTGCCAATGCATCGACACCACGTTTCAATCCATTACGGGCATCGATATCAAAATTAATTTCTTTTGCCATTATTTTGTGTTTTTACTATACAGATTTAGAATTTTGTATAGATGATTTATAATTATTTTTTGAAGATTAAACGATAGCGAAAATATCACTTTCTCTCATGATAAGGTAGTCATTGCCTTCAAGCTTTAATTCTGTACCTGCATATTTACCATACAATACTGTGTCTCCAACTTGTACTGTCAATGCTTCTTCTTTTGTTCCGTTTCCAACAGCTACCACAGTTCCTTTTGAAGGCTTTTCCTTTGCGGAATCAGGAATGATCAATCCTGAGGCTGTTGTTGTTTCAGCAGCTATAGGTTCCACAACGACTCTGTCTGCAAGTGGTTTTATGTTTAATTTACTCATACTATATTTTTAATAAGGTTAATTATTGTGTTTAATAATGTTAATTATTGTTCTTTAGTTATCTAATAATATGCCAACTTAATTTCTCTGACATTATTGTAAAAAAAATGCCAAGCTGTCATTTAGCTCGGCATTTATACTGTCAATAATAAATTATTGTAGTTTATTCAGCAGCTTCTTCTGTAGCTTCTTCTTGAATTACAGGAAGTTGTGCAGGAGCTTCTTCTTCAACGATTCTATCGTTTAAAGTGTTTTCTATTTGTGAATTTTGGTTGTTCTCACCCGTTCTAGGAATTGCGAAGTTAGAGAGTAGGATTAAAGCAATCATTGCGATAGCTAATGTCCAAGTACTTTTGTCTAAAAAGTTATTGGTGTTTTGTACGCCTCCCATAGATTGAGATCCACCACCACCAAAAGAAGAAGAAAGACCTCCTCCTTTAGGATTTTGAACCATGATTATTAATACTAGCAATACTGCTATGATAAGAATTAATAGTAAAAAGATTGTATAGGTCATGATTTATTTATTTTTAAGGTATTCTATTTTCTTTATTTGGTCTGCAAAGTAACCACTTTTTTCTGGATATTTCAAAATTAAAATATCATATGCTTTAATAGCACTGTTGTACTTTTTTTGCTCGAGGTAAACTTTCGCTAAAGTTTCAGTCATTAAACCTGTTTTATTGGTAACGGTAAAATTTGATTTAACGGGTTTCACATCTTTTTTTATACGACTGATACTTGGATTTAATTCTATAAAACGATCAATAAGATCGCTATTTTGTAATGATTTTTCATTAGGATTTCTATTCTCTTTTCGAACAATAGGGCTGACTTTTGACAACTGTAGCCATTCAGAAAACGAATGTGATTCTTCAATATTGAAATTCAGAGGTTTTCCTATATTTAGTTCTTTTGAAATTTCGTCTTTTGGAGTGGATGATTTTCGCTTTTTGTGAAGTGTTAAAATAGAATTATTTTCGATTTCTATTTTTTTTAAACCAGTTATGTAGTAAAACAAAACTGATCTATCCAATGTCATGGCAGCGGTTTCCTTTAATACTTTATTGTATTTGTAACTTTCGTTTTCTTTGAGGCCTTTAAGATATAGTACTTTAGCAGCTTGGAAATAAGGGTGCTTGTGGGTTAACTTTTCAAGTTCCATCAATGTCGGATTAGAGCAAGGAACTGTGTTTCTAAGGAGTGATGTAAAGCGATCTTTATTCATGACTTGATAGTTAGCTGTCCTATTACCAATCGGCGACGGATGCGTTAAAAATATCTTGTGTTATTCTTTCGAATATTTCTTCCAAAGCACTGTCTAATAAGGATCCTGTGAGTTGTTGAGTTGCTTCGAAATCATAAAAATGACTGAAACTTTTTTCAAAATTCTTTTTTTCGTCCAATGTATTGTAGTAACGAACATTGACAACTATTGTGAGTCTACTTTGTGCAGCTTTTTGATCAGATGTCGCTGTCATAGGACTGATGCGGTATCCGCTTATTTCACCGTCAAATAGTAAATCTCCGTTGTTAGTAACTAAACTTAAGTTGGTTTGTCTTAAGAACAGGTCTTGAAGAGACTGCGTGAAATTTTGACTCAGACCAGGCTCAACCAATTCCGCACTGTTTGGGAAATAGTTGATTTGTATTGTCTTTGCATTTCCAGTATCACCTCCTGTAAATGAATAGATTCCACAACT
The DNA here is from genome assembly GCA_049625305.1 of Flavicella sp. GTDB lineage: Bacteria > Bacteroidota > Bacteroidia > Flavobacteriales > Flavobacteriaceae > Flavicella. Next base: position 7,049 of record JBMZVD010000032.1, on the reverse strand, counting down.
ATTGGTAAGTAGCAGTATGCATAGGCTGAGAAAGAAAGTGTATTTTGTTGTGCTTGTATTCATTAGAATTGATGTACTAAAATGTATTCTTAACAAAGAAACAACTTAAGATTGGTAATGTCAATAGCATTCTCTTTATGTGTTTTATAAATCGTATTGCTTGATTTTTCTGTAAAGGGTTCGTTCTGAAATACCTAATTCTTTGGCTGCAAGTTTTCTTTTGTTTTGGTTTCTTTCCAAAGATTTTTTTATCATTTCGATTTCTTTATCGTGTAAAGAAAAAGTTTCGTCTTCTTCAATGGTTTCAATATACTCGTAATCTTGCGTATCTTGTATTGTTTTTGGTTGACTTATTTCTAATAGTGGAGTGTTTGATTCGCCAGTAAATTCTGAATTATTTTCTTTCTGAATTCTGTCAATCAAACGTGTGTTTTTCTGAATTACTTCGTCATTATTTGGATTGGCAAGTAAGTCTAACGTAAGTTTTTTAAGGTCATCTATATCTTTCTTCATCTCAAATAAGACTTTGTACATCATATCTCTATCTTCAGAAAAATTATTGTCTTTACTATCATTACTTTCAACTACCATAGGTAGGTTGTTGTAATTTGGGAGGTATTGTATTAGTTTGTCTACGCTTACGTTTCTACTCTCCTCCACAACAGATATTTCTTCTGCAATATTCTTTAGTTGCCTTATGTTTCCAGGAAAAGAGTAATTAATCAGTAAGTTTACAGCGTTCTCATCCAGTCGTATGGTTGGCATGCGGTACTTTTGTGCAAAATCGGAAGCGAATTTTCGAAACAGTAAATGAATATCGTTTTCGCGTTCTCGAAGGGGGGGGAGTTTTAACTCGATGGTAGCAAGTCTGTAATACAGGTCTTCTCTAAATTTTCCCTTTCTAATCGCTTCTTGCATTTTTAAGTTGGTAGCTGCCACAATTCGGACATCTGTTTTTTGTACATTTGAGGATCCTACCTTTATAAATTCTCCATTTTCTAGAACTCTCAATAGTCTTACTTGGGTTGTTAAAGGGAGTTCTCCAACTTCATCCAGAAATATCGTACCACCATCTGCTACCTCAAAGTATCCTTTTCTAGTGGATGTAGCACCTGTAAAAGCACCTTTTTCATGACCAAACAATTCACTATCTATGGTTCCTTCAGGTATGGCTCCACAGTTTACCGCGATGTAATTAGCATGTTTTCGGTGTGATAGTTGATGAATTATCTTGGGGACGGTTTCTTTACCTACGCCACTTTCACCCGTAACGAGTACTGTTATATCTGTAGGGGCAACACGCATAGCCTTGGAAAGACTTCTATTAAGCTTTTCGTCATTTCCAATAATTTCAAAACGTTGTTTTATTGTAGTGAGTCCTTCCATAGTTTGCTGTTTTTTAGCCATTAATTCGTGTAATGCCAAAACGATTTTCTGAATCGTATGTTGTTTTGATCTTGTTCGTTGTTTTATTCTCTGACTGAGAAAGGAATTTCTTGAGCTTCTCCCACTGAGTTTCCAATCAATGTAGCAGAGGTGCAGTCTTCAATCTCAACCATAATGTAGTCTCCCACTTTTTCATTTCCTTTAGGGAACACAGCTACATAGTTTTGTGAATTTCTCGCCATCCAATGTTTTTCAGATTTTTTGGAAGTTCCTTCTATAAGTACTTCAATTGTTTTTCCTATGTATTTTTGTGTATGTTCATTACTTAGTCTTCTCTGAACTGCTATAACTTCGTTCAACCTTCTTTTTTTAATCTCATTTGGAACATCGTCATCCATTTTCTTTCCTGCAAGTGTTCCTGGTCTTTCGGAGTAAGCATACATAAAACCATAATCATAACCTACATACTCCATCATGCTCAATGTGTCTTTGTGTTCTTCTTCAGTTTCGCCACAGAAGCCGATAATCATGTCTTGTGAAATGGCAGTTTCCGGGAGTATTTCTTTGATGGTGTCTACGAGTTGCATGTACTCTTCTCTTGTGTGTTGTCGGTTCATTCTTTGGAGTACTGTTGTGCTTCCCGATTGAACAGGTAAGTGAATGTAGCGACAGATATTAGGATGTTTTGCAATTACGTGCAACAATGAGATTTCCATATCTTGAGGGTTACTCGTAAAAAATCGAATTCTAAGTGTTGGAAATGTGGTTGCTACTAAGTCTAAAAGAGCTGAAAATCCAACAGCAGTTGCTTGCGCAATTTCCGAGGCATTTTTAAAGTCCTTTTTTAATCCTCCTCCGTACCAAAGATAACTGTCAACGTTCTGACCTAGGAGTGTAATTTCTTTAAAGTTTTTGTCTTTTAAATCTTGGATTTCTTTGATGATGCTTTGCGGGTCTCTACTTCTTTCTCTTCCTCTAGTAAAAGGGACTACACAAAAAGTACACATATTGTCACAACCTCTGGTAATGGATACAAATGCAGAAACACCATTTGAATTCAATCTTACTGGAGCGATGTCTCCATAGGTTTCGTCTTTAGATAACACTACATTCACGGCATCTCTTCCTTCATTGACTTCTTCTAATAGATTGGGAAGATCTTTATAAGCATCAGGACCTACAACTAAATCTACAATTTTTTCTTCGTCTAGAAATTTAGACTTTAGGCGTTCAGCCATACAGCCTAGTACCCCAACTTTCATACCTGGATTTATTTTTTTTACCGCATTGTATTTTTGAAGACGTTTACGGATTGTTTGTTCAGCTTTGTCACGAATTGAGCAAGTGTTTACCAGTACCAAATCAGCCTCTTCGATGAGTTGGGTTGTGTTAAAGTCATTTTCTGAAAGAATTGAGGCTACAATTTCACTATCGTTTAAGTTCATTTGACATCCGTAGCTCTCAATGTATAACTTTTTAGAATTTCCCTTAATATCTTCTGTTAACAAAGGATGGCCTTGTTTGTTAGCGTCAATAATTTTTTCCGTCTCCATAATATCAAAAAATTGGACTACAAAGATACAATCATAATTATAATTTATGACAAAATGTCATAAAATATATATATATGATCGGATTGTATCGTTTAAGTGTGTTAAAGCTTTGTTTGTAAGTGTGTTAGCTTTTTGTTTTGAGGCGAATGTGTAAAATAATTTTATTCGATGTATTTAGTTAAATAATTGACGTTGTGTTTTTTTTAACCGTCTAGTCTAGTCTTTTACGAAGTACTTTTTACATTGTACTTTTTCTAAATTTTGTGTTAAGTTTATTTGAAAAGTAGAATGTTTTTTAAAAAATCCCCTATTTTTGCAAACATAATTAATGTGTTTTAAAGAGCTGTTTGGGTTCAGAGATGTATTTTTTATGCTTTATTACCTTAGTAAAATAAACTTATATGGCAAAGAATTTAGTGATAGTAGAGTCCCCTGCAAAAGCAAAAACAATAGAGAAATTTCTCGGTAAAGACTTTCAAGTTGAGTCTAGTTTTGGTCATATTGCAGATCTTCCTTCCAGTGAATTAGGAATTGATATTGAAGGTGACTTTTCTCCTAAATATATTGTGTCAGATGATAAGAAGGCAGTTGTCAAGAAGCTAAAAACACTTGCGAAAAAAGCAGAAACGGTATGGTTGGCTAGTGATGAAGATCGAGAAGGAGAGGCAATTGCATGGCATTTACAAGAGCAATTAAAACTTGACATAGGTACGACCAAAAGAATCGTTTTTCATGAAATCACCAAAAAAGCCATATTAAGGGCGGTTGAAAACCCTAGAGAGCTCAATTACGATATGGTTAATGCGCAACAAGCACGTCGAGTTTTAGATAGGTTGGTAGGATATGAGTTATCACCTGTTCTTTGGCGTAAAGTAAAAGGAGGGCTTTCTGCTGGAAGGGTTCAATCAGTAGCAGTGCGTTTGATAGTAGAGCGTGAGCGAAGTATTCAAAAGTTTAAAACAGTTGCACAATACAAAGTAATTGCTGAGTTTTTGAATGCAGAAGGTAGAAAATTTAAGGCGACTATTCCAAAGAGTTTTGATTCTAGAGATGCGGCTAGTGAATTTTTGAGTTCTGTAGCTACTGCAGATTTCTCCATAGATGATTTACAAAAGAAACCTGCAAAAAAAACTCCGACACCTCCATTTACAACATCTACTTTGCAGCAAGAAGCATCCAGAAAATTAGGCTTTAGTGTTGGAAGAACCATGCAGGTTGCACAACGTTTGTACGAAGCCGGTTTGATTACTTACATGAGAACGGATAGTTTAAACTTATCTGACGATGCGAGAAAAGAGGCTGCGGAAGAAATCACAAATTATTACGGTGAAGCATATAGTCATCCAAGAGTTTTTAAAACTAAGTCTAAAGGTGCACAAGAAGCACACGAGGCTATTCGTCCTACAGATATGAAAAGGCACACTATTCAGGTTGAATACGATCAAGATAGACTTTATGATCTGATTTGGAAACGTACATTAGCATCACAAATGAGTGATGCCTTACTTGAACGTACCAATGTAAAGATTGGGAATTCTAACAATGATAAGCAATTTACTGCGAATGGTGAGATGATTAAGTTTGAAGGGTTTCTAAAGGTGTATTTGGAAGGTAATGACAATGAAGACGAAGAGCAGGCGGGAATGTTGCCTCGTTTAGAAAAAGGAGAGTCACTTACCTATGACTTCATAACAGCAACACAAAGATTTACAAAGCCTCCTTATAGATATACAGAAGCTTCTTTGGTAAAACAACTTGAAGAATTGGGCATTGGTAGACCGTCAACTTATGCACCTACAATTTCGACAGTACAGCGAAGAGGTTATGTTGAAAAAGGTCAGGTTGAAGGTAAAGAAAGAGATTACGAACAATTTGTTTTGAAAGATGGCGAAGTAACTTTAAAAGCTTTGGTCGAAAGGGTCGGTTCTGATAAAGGGAAATTAATTCCCACTGACATAGGGAATATTGTCAACGATTTCCTAGTAGCAAATTTTTCTAATATTCTAGATTTTGGTTTCACTGCTAAAGTCGAAAATGATTTTGATGGTATATCAGAGGGGTCTCAAGATTGGATTGCCATGATCAAAGAATTTTACAACTCTTTTCATGATACTGTCAAAGATGTATCAGAGAACGCGCAGCGTGAAAGCGGTGAACGTATTCTTGGGAAACATCCAGAATCAGGAAGAACTATCTTAGTGAGGTTAGGTAAATTTGGTCCTATGGCCCAAATTGGAGACCCAGAGGATGATGAAAAACAATTTGCAAGTTTGCAAAAAGATCAAAACCTTGGAACCATAACCTTGGAAGAGGCTTTAGATTTATTTTTATTACCAAAGAATTTAGGGGTTTATGAAGCGGAGGAAGTGATTGTTTCAAATGGTAGATTTGGACCATATATCAAGTTCGGAACCATGTATGTATCCCTTGAAAAAGGTGACAATCCCATGGAAGTTGATTTAAGTAGAGCTATTGAGTTGATTGTGGCAAAGCAGAAAGCCGATGCGCCTATCGCTCAGTACGAAAATTTACCTGTGCAGAAGGGTGTGGGAAGATTTGGGCCTTTTATCAAGTGGAACGGTATGTTTATTAATGTAAATAAGAAATATGACTATGACAATCTTTCTTTTGAAGACATTACTCAATTAATTGAAGATAAAAAACAAAAAGAGATAGATAAAGTAATTCATAATTGGGAAGACGAGGGAATTCGTTTGGAAAAAGCTCGCTGGGGTAGGTTTAATATTCTTAAGGGTAAACTTAAAATAGAACTTCCAAAAACAACTGATGCCCATAACATGACTTTAGAAGAGGTGCAAGCTATTATAGAAGCAAAAACACCAAAGAAAAAGCCTAGAAAAACAGCTGCTAAGAAAAAAATTACAGCGAAAAAAAGCAATGAATTAAAAAAGACAGCAACTTCTTCAAAGAAAAAGACGAGAAAAAAATAATATAATTGTTTTTTTTTCTATATTAGAACTGCTTAAGTTACCATAATACCCCCATGAGCCTAGAATTTTTAATACCATTAGAAAACTCATTTCTTGAAGATGCATCTGTCTTTGGGAATGATACACTTGCTAAATGCATTGATATGCACTCGCATGAAAGTGGTTTGCCTGATTTGGAAGGTGCTAAAATAGCTATTTTTGCAGTGTTAGAGGGTAGGTCAGCTGTATCAAATGAAACTACAGGCTGTTTGGAAGGGGCAACTAAAATAAGATCTTATTTGTATAAGTTGTTTCCTGGTAATTGGACACAACGCATCGTCGATTTAGGAAATATTCCTCAAGGAGCATCTGTTTCTGATACATATTTTGCTGTGAAAGAAGTTGTGTCTTCCCTTGTGAAAAGAGAGATTATACCTGTTATTATTGGAGGAGGTCAAGATCTTACCTATGCAAACTACAGAGCTTATGATAGTTTAGAGCAACTTGTAAATTTAGTTGCAGTAGATGCGAAATTTGATCTAGGAGTTATTGATGCTCCATTGCTTTCAAATTCATATTTAAGTAAAATTGTAATGGAACAGCCTTGCAACTTGTTTAATTTTAGTAATATAGGCTATCAGACTTATTTTAATCATCAAGAAGAAATAGATTTACTTGAAAACCTGCATTTTGATGCGTTGAGATTAGGTGTTTCCAAGGATTTAAAGGTTCTAGAACCAATAATGAGAGATGCCGATATTGTAAGTGTTGATATAGGCGCATTGCGTTATAGTGAAGCACCAGCAAATAACAATGCCAGTCCTAATGGGTTTTATGGTGAAGAAATTTGTAGTATATCTAGATATGCTGGTATCAGTGATAAAGTAACTTCTTTTGGCGTTTATGAATACAATTATAGCCTAGATACAGGTGGTCAAACGGCTCATTTAATTGCACAAACATTGTGGTATTTTATTGAAGGTGTCAATGCAAGATCGAATGATTATCCATTTTGTAGTAGGAGTTCTTACATGAAATATATGGTTCCTGTGGAGAGTGAAACACTGATTTTTTATAAAAGTCCCAAAAGTGGAAGATGGTGGATGGAAATTCATTCATTGGAAGATACTAAACATAAAAGAAATGCGTTAATACCTTGTACTTATAAAGATTATTTGGA